>JBDNFN010000083.1:0-73683 GCA_041689795.1 Fuerstiella sp.
ATGTCCCGAACCGTCCTGCCGTCACTCTCAACCTGAAACGAATTTGTCATGCCGCCACCCAACTCAGCCCAACGCACCCGCGAGTCATCCTCGACGGCCAGCACCCGCCGCGCCGACGCCTGGACCCAAAACTAATCGATGTGTCGCTTGTTCTGAGGCTAGGGCTTTATTGACTGCGCTGTCGCAGCTATGGCCGATGCTGCACATGTTTGTGGGAATGTTTGCTTTGGAAACTGTTCGGCGACTTAATTCAGTTGCGGGTGGCACTGATGGAAACGACCTGTCGGGACTGTTCGAAATCACGCTGGCAACACTTCTGACGGGCATCGGTTTGATTTTGCCTTCGATACTTGCAGGACTGGTGCTCGGACTGTTCGTCAGACTTCCTTGGAAGTGAATCGCAAACAACAGGTTAATTGGTCTTGTGATACTCTACGAACCTGCGGCTCCAAAACCGGTAACGTCGCTGGGCGCCGTGCATTTGCGGTCGAGATGAGTGTAGCCTCCATCGACATAGATGATCTGGCCGGTTGTGTGGCTGGATCGAGGAGATGCCAGAAACACGACCATGTCGGCCATTTCCTGAATGGTTGTAAAGCGGTGTCCCAAGGGAATCAGCTGTTCGATTTCAGATCGAGCGGCGATTGGGTCCGGCATGGCGGCCAGGCATTTTTCGTACAGCGGCGTCCATGTTTCGGCTGGCAGCACGGCGTTGACGCGAACCCCGTCCGGTGCCAGATCGACCGCCCATTCACGAGTCAGCCCGTTGATGCCGCCTTTGGATGCTGCGTAACCGGACGTTCCTCCCTGGCCCGTTTCGCACACCTTGGAACCAATGTTGATGATGCAGCCTTTCGAATGCTTCAACGCATCAACGGCATAATGAGCCATTGCGTAATAGTGAATCAGATTTCGTTTCAGTGACTCCACGAAGGCTTCCGGACCTGCGTCCAGGCCAGCTCCGTCGTTAACGCCAGCGTTGTTTACCAGAATGTCGATGCGGCCAAACCGAGCCAGCGTTGTTTGCACGGCATTTTTGCAGGCTGCCATGTCGGTCAGGTCGCCTTGAATAAACAGGCACTCAGATCCCAGTGCGGCATATTCTTTTTCTAGTACGATGCCTTCTGTTTCGCTGCGATTGACGTTGGCGACTTTTGCACCTTCGGCGATCAACGACCTGATTATACCAAGTCCAATACCCTTCGATCCTCCGGTGACCAGGGCGACCTTATCGTGTAGCTGAAGATCCATTTTGCGTTTGCTTTTCTTCTGTAATCGGGTGGTGTTTTACTTTGGCGAATCGTGTTGGGTTTTCGCAAGATAACGTCTTCAGTGGTCGAGAAACAGTGTTTCACGACGGCGTGATGCTGGCCGCGTTGATGGCCGTTATTGGTTAAAACAAAAACCAGCAACCTGCTATGATGCGTTTGTTGGCGATCGAATCTGGACATAGCAGCGGTAAAAACGGCTAATGCGGTGCCCACCGTGACCAGAGCAGGCAGGAACGTCCCCGCAGATTTGTTGCAGGGACTTTCGTTAAAAGTGCTGATTGATGGTAGAGGCGTTTTCGCCAGTTCAGGAAGAGCAGTCAGGGTGTGACGGTTATGACGGAAGAGTCCGGATCGAATAGCGAGGGCAGCAGCCGATTTAGTCTGATTGTTTCGGCCTTGATTGCCGCTGTTTTTATGTTGATGTGGTGGCTGGATCGATCCAGCCCCGGTGGTATGTGGGCACTGGCATACACAGTTTCACAGGTTGCGCTGGTGTCTGTTGTTATCTGGCAGGTATGCGATCCGTTTGCGGATGCGGCTCAGTGGGTCGGGCAGAAGTTTCGACTTCCGGGATCTGTTCGGGGAGCAACGCTGGACGCAATTGCGAGTTCGATGCCGGAACTGTTCAGTGGTATCTTCTTTGTCGTCATCGCAATCTCGGCGGCCAAAGATGTTGCTCCTGGCGAAGTGGCTGCATCCAGTGCTGCGATCATCAAAGCCGGGGCAGAAGGCTTCGGTTCCACAATCGCCACGTGCGCGGGCAGCGCCGTTTATAACATGATTTTGATACCCGCATTTTGTGCGTTCGTGATTTCGTTTGCTCGACCCGAACGCCCCACCATCGATGTTGACGACGAAGTAATATCGCGAGACGGGCTCTGGTTCTTATGCTGCGAAGTGCTACTGATCATGTTTCTGTATCAGAACGAAATGATGTGGTGGATGGGAGTCGCGTTGTTGGCAGTGTACGTCGTTTATATCGGGCAGTTGTATTTTGACGCGAAGCAGTACCGACTTAAGATGGATGCGCTGAATGCTTACATGTCTCAGCACGGAATCGACGGTCAGGTGCGCGATGTGATAGTGGGTGTTCGTGAGCAGGGTGTTCGGGTGAACGCGAATTTGGTGATGAAGGCTCAGGAAGAATTTAGGGATCCATCGTTGGCATCCGAAGAAGAAGAAAAGACGGAATCGGCAGGCGTGTTCTTTGGATACTTCCATGTACCGCTAACTGGTCTGACAACGTGTCTTGTGTTGCTGAGTGCGACATTGGTGGCTGCTGTAGCATGCTATTTTCTGGTAGAAGCCACCATACGCACGGCAGAAATACTGGAAGTGCCCGCATTCTTTGTCGCCGTCATTCTGGCGGCGGCCGCATCGTCGGTGCCGGATACTTTTCTGGCTATCGCGGCAGCTCGTCGAGGCGACGATTCCGGAGCCGTATCAAATGCTTTTGGGTCGAATATATTCGACATCTGCATTTGCGTGGCGATTCCATTGCTTGTGAATTCGTGGATGACCGGCTGGGAACCCGTTAGTCTGCTGCAGGATGGTAAACCGATTGCCGGTCTTGTTGGGCTAAGAATACTGCTTGTCGCATTAACGGTGGTAAACCTTGGGATTATGTGGCACAACCGCCAGATTACCCGCACAAAAGCGTATGTGATGTGCGGTCTGTATCTGGTGTTTGTGGCTTATGCCGTGCTGGGTTCGCTGGGCATTTTGTTTTGATAAGTTTGCGGCGGCTGCGGTAAAGTGGTGCCTTTGGTAGACGTGTCAGAATTTCAGACGCCTGCCGAGGGACCAGTTTGCTGAATCGAAGTGCAATCCCGCTGTTTGATCGGTACGATTTAGCGTCTGCAGGGTTACACGTGAAGGCGGCCGGAATTGTCGTCGCTTGCTCCTCAACATCTCACCGTTTCTGAAAGGTGCCACCACATGGCTCAGTCAACAAACAAAGGAAGTCAGGTCGATCGCCGTGCTTTTGTAAAAGCGATCGGCGGAGCATCAGCTCTCGCAGCTTTTGGCGGAGGTCAGCTTTCTGCTGGTCTGTTTGCCGGACCGTCCCCAGGTAGCGCAGCAGAAACGGCCGTGACCGAGTTTTATAAGACACTGTCAGAAGCACAGCGTGGCCAGATTTGTTTTGGCTTCGACCATGAGCTTAGAAACAAAATCAACGCAAACTGGAATATTACGAAGCCTGAAATCGGCGACAGCTTCTATACGGACAAACAGCGTCAGTTAATTGATCAGGTTGTTCGTGGGATCACCAGCGAGTCTGGTTATAAAAAGCTTCAGCACCAGATGGCGGACGATTCCGGCAGCATCAATTCGTACAGTGTGGCAGTCTTCGGCCAACCTGGCAAAGGCGACTTCGAATTTGAACTGACAGGGCGACACCTGACACTGCGAGCCGACGGCAACAGTGTCGACAAAGCGGCTTTCGGCGGTCCGATTGTTTATGGCCACGGAATCGAAGAACCCCAAGACAACGTGTTCTACGATCAGACAGTTCAAACCAACAAAGTATTTCAGGCTTTGGACGCGTCTCAGGCAGAGAAAGCTTTAGTCAAGACAAAACTTCCCGCTGAAAACGCCGTGCAGATTCAGGGTGAAGGCGGTCACTTCCCGGGTATCTCAGTCGCAGATCTCAGCGCTGATCAAAAGGTGCTGGTTGAAGAAACCCTTAGCTTCCTGCTGGCTCCATTCCGCGAAGAAGATCGCGCTGAAGTGATGGAAATTGTTAAGGAAAGCGGCGGCGTTGAAAAACTGAACATGGCCTTCTTCCAGAACAACGATCTTGAATCTGATAAGGTTTGGGATATCTGGCGTGTCGAAGGTCCTTCCTTTGTATGGCACTTCCGAGGTGCACCGCATGTTCACGCCTATATCAATATTGGTCATAAAAAAGCGTAATTGCCGACTTAGTGATTCACTGGCGACATGCAATGTTATCCACAAAACGGCGACCAACTGGGTCGCCGTTTTCTTTATATGCGAAACAGGAAAATCGAGTTCGTGTTGCACGCTTGTGGAATCAGCCGGAATAGGAAACGATGCAGGCGGCAACGGCTTGTCAGCGTCTCAAACTCTGGACTGTCTTGCCCCGGAATACCGGCTTGATGACTGCTGGCGATGTTGATGATGACTTATCCTGTTACTTGTTTTCTGCGTCAGGTTTTTCAATGCGAAATTTGTGTTCTATCTTGCTGGCGTTGTCTGTTTTGATTGCACATGCTGTGGCAGATATGCCGCCGGATGCTAAACCATTTCCTGAACTAAACCTGGAAGTGGGCAAGGCGTATGCGCAGCCCACTTCTTTAATTATTGAACTGGGCAAAGTACCGGCCAACAGAAAGCTGAATCTGCCTCGGATGGCGAACGTTGTTCAGCAGGTTCGTTGGTTAGGTGAGACCAGCGAAGCGGCTATGAAACTGCATTCCGAAATGACTGTCTGGACGATTGATTTGTCTGAGCCGCCGCCGGGCAAAGGGATGTTTCTGGAGCTGGTATTGGATGCCGCTCCACTGGCCTTCACCGAAAAGGTTGTGGCGGCCGCCGACACAGACGGAGTGATTGCTTTGCCCGCGAAGTTTGCAACAACTCATGGTGAAAAGCTTAGGTTTGAGCCCCAGCCGCATAAGAACACGGTCGGTTATTGGGTGGTGGAAAAAGATTTTGCAGAATGGCATTTTGCATCACCAAAGCCCGAATCGTATGACGTGGAAATTTTTCAGGGCTGCGGCAAAGGTCACGGCGGCAGCGATATCGAAGTTCAGATTGCCGATCAGAAGGTGGCGCTGCAGGTGCTGGACACCGGGCACTTTCAGAATTTTCAATGGCGCAGTATGGGCCGAATTCAGGTTCCCGCAGGCGACGACGTTGTGTTGAAACTTGTCGCTATAAAAAAGGCCGCTGGAGCCGTCATGGACTGCCGCGAGATTCGACTGATTCCAGTTACGAATCAAGATCCCAAACTGCGTCGTTCCGGCAAAGATAAGTAAACAGCCGTTCCTGTAGAACGATCTGTTTACTTAGCCAGCCAAGCCGCTTTTTAAAGTCAGGCCCTGTTGAATCAGGCAGTCCAATCGACGCCACCTTTTCTTTAATGAATCGACTCTAACCATGTTGTTTAAAACAAGAATGCTGACAGCCTGCTTCTTCCGAACTTGGCCTCTGGTGATAGTAGTTCTCGCGACTCACTCGGCAACGGGCGACGAGGGTTATTCAGAAAACCCCGGCGTGGAGGGCAACGGGAATTTCACGATCGGACCGGATTACACAACGGATCCTGATCTAACTGATCGAGGTAATCCCCAAGGAAAGTATTTTGAGTTTTCGATGCCGTTGGCGGATAGCAAAATTTTCCGCGGCGACGATTTCACGCTCGATCGCAAAAAAGACATTCGCAAAGAACGAAAAATCTTTGTTTACGTACCGGCCGCTTACAGGGATGGCACCAAAGCTCCGATTCTGGTGATTCACGACGGACCTGGCCCAATGAATCTGGTGCGTAATGCTTTAGATAACCTGACGATTTCGAAAGACCCCAACAGAACATTGCCGGCCTTTATCGCCATCGCCGTTCAGAACGGCGGCAACGACAGCAAAGGCAGTCAGCGTGGTCTGGAATACGACACGATGTCAGATCGGTTGGCGCGATCTATTAATGATGAAGTGCTGCCCGCGGTGTTGAACAACGCCGACATCAAAGCCGCTTATCCAAACATCGCCTTCACGCAAAATCCCTGGGGCAAGGCGGCCATCGGCTGCAGTTCCGGTGGAGCGGCCGCATTGACGATGGGTTGGTTTCGACCGGATCTGTTTCGTCGTTTGATCACGTATTCCGGTACATTCGTTGATCAGCAGGACGACGACGCTGCGGAAGAATCCGCCTATCCGCTGGGAGCATGGGAATACCATTCCAGCATGAAGCTGATTGAAACCGCCGATAAGAAGCCGCTACGAATCTTTACGCATGTTTCCGAATTCGATAACCGAGCGAAAGACCCTGAAGAGACCTACCACAACTGGGTGATGGCCAACGAACGAACCGCTGAGGCTTTGAAAGCCAGGGGCTATGATTATCGTTACGTCTACAGCAAGGCAACCCGTCACTGTGATGGAAAAGTCTTCCAGCAGACACTGGCCGATACGCTGGTTTGGATGTGGCGTGGGTATCACGCTGTAGAATAGAGCAAGTTAGGAAATGTGCGGCCGCTTTTGCCTGGAGGCCGCGATATTCGCAGCCATCGGGCAGTGTGAAACGCAGGATAAAGCGGTCCTGAAACCGGTCCGCCGCCTTTTCAATGCAAGCACAACGCGCCAGTGAATTTTGCCATGTCTGGATTCACTGGCTCACGCCTTGTGCTCGTAAATTTACGATCTTAGAACTGCTTCTAGTTCAGTCGATGAATTGTGTTGTGGATAACTCGTTCGAAGTCTTCACCGTCAGCAGACTTCAATCGGCATTTGATTTCCATGCACCAAGTCGCGGCCAGTTCGGGAATCGTCAATGTGATTGCCTTGCCGTCAGCTGATAGTTCGGCGGCCGTCACTTTGATTTCGTGTTCGTCGTAATGGTCTGAGCCGTAATTCGCGGATCGCTTCAACGCCCACACTTTCACAGAATAGTTGTCTATGTTGGTGGCAGTGTTG
This sequence comes from Fuerstiella sp., assembly GCA_041689795.1. GTDB lineage: Bacteria > Planctomycetota > Planctomycetia > Planctomycetales > Planctomycetaceae > Fuerstiella. The sequence goes on from JBDNFN010000083.1 coordinate 6,930, forward strand.
CGATCAGGCGGATCTGTGAATGTGATCTTAAGCTGATTACCCTTCGCGTTCAGGCCAACGGGCACGTAGGCTGGCTGGCCCGTATATCGCAAGCGGTAGAAGCCGCCTTCCTGAGCCTGCTGGCTACTGCCCCACGCAAACATTCCGGACAGATACAGACCGTTGTCATACGGGCTAATGCGTCCACGAGTAATTCCCGTTGGAAACTGAGGAATCGGCAATTCACACAGGCCGCCCTGCATTTGTCCGCCGATGTTTTCGTGAGGGACCACGTACACCTTGCCATAGCCATACGACAGGTTCAGCAGAGTTCCATCCAACGGCCCCCAAAGTTTGTTGTTGATCCACATCAGTTCGGCCGGTGAACGGTCGAACGCATTGGTGATCCAGCACAACGGCTGTTCCATCGCATCGTCGGCTTCATTGGTGACATCGTGGTAGCCGAACATGTTGCCGTAGAAGCCGCCCTCACGAACCCAGTTGATGCGGTTTTTGGGATTCCAGTGTCCTTCCTGATCAGTCACGATAAACGAACCATCCGGGTTCAGACACACACCGTTGGCCGCTCGAAAACCGTTGGCCACAATTTCGGTACGCGACCCATCGGACGGAATTCGCAGCAACGTTCCGTGATGTGGCACAACGGCTTTTAAAGCGTGTCGCGCCGACTTTGCGTAATAGAAGTTGCCGATATTGTCCTGCTGAAGGCCCATCGCAAATTCGTGAAAGTGCTCCGTCACCTGGTGATCGTTGTTGAAACATTCGTAGAAATCGGTTTCGCCGTCGTTGTTGTGATCTCGCAGGATGACCAGTTGATCTCGGCAGGTGACGTAAATGTCGTCAGCCACAACCTTGACTCCCAGCGGCTGAAACAACCCAGACGCGATGCGCTGCCATTTTAATTTGGCGGCGGATGGTTGATCGAGCGTTTTTAATCCGCTGACCATCCACACATCGCCGTCCCAACTGCAGACGGCTACTCGACCGCCGTCCGAAAGAAAGTCGTGTCCTGCCAGACGAATTCTGGCCAACCACGGATTCGCAAGGGGCGTCGACAGCACATCAATTGCGAACGGACCATTTTCTGCACCGATGACGGGTATTGTCGAAACAACTTCAGGCCATCGCGGTGGGCCACTTTGCTGAATTCGCTGGCTCAAATCGTCAACCTGAAGCTTGTCTTCGATTCGCCCAACAAGTTTGGTGAGCTCACTTTTAGATAGTCCGGCATCAACACGTGCCGTCCACACAACCACGTTGCGTTTGTCGCTGCCCACAGGAACTTCTAAGCAAAGCCGATTGTCTTTCTGCACAATCGCCAACCCATCCCGGTCACCGACAATCCCGGCAACAATAGTGCTGTTGGTGCGAAGGCTACTGCCCTGAACCAACACTGCATCGTGCCTGGCAGTCGCAGAATTGGCGATAACGTTGTTTTTCGCTGCGGCCGTCAAATCCCAGGCAGCGACCAAAGCGTGATCGGTCTGCTTTGTCTTGGCGATCGATTTTGCTTCCTGAGCCGAAAGTTCCTTCTGCCAGAACTCAACAGAACTGATGCCGCCGTTGAAAAACGAAGTCGCAGGGAAATTGTCCGCTGAAACACCAATCTTAGCCACGTGTTCGCTGACAGTGTCTTTGGGTTTCAGGCTGCCTCCGCCATCCTTCCTGCCGTCAATATAAAAGCTGGTATTGCCTGTTTCCTGATTCCACGTCAACGCGACATCATGCCATTTGCCATTGTTAATGGAGCGTTTGGATTGAACAACGCCGACCCAGCCGATGTCAAAACACAGTCGGCCACCGCGAACAAAAAACGCCTTCGCATTAGGAACCCACGGCCCTGCTGCGTTTGCCTTGCAGAAGATTGTGCCATCTTCGGTCGTGCGAATTCGAGCGGTAATACTGAAATCTGCCGACGTCATGTCGAATGCCGCTGCGTCTGCGATTTGCAGAAAGGAAGCTCCGTTGAATTCGGACACATTCACGCTTTTGGGCTGAGCATTATCCATCGACATTGCAGCGCTGTGTGGAGTCAACTGCTGAAACTGCACGGTTTCTTCTGGATGAGTGGCCACCAACGCCAGCAGCGAATGATCTCGTTCACCCAACTGCATCGTTCGCGAAAATACGTTGACGTTTTTATCTGCGTCGCCGGATACTTCGACATATCCCATGCGTTCCAGCACAGACGTTGTGTCGACTGAGTATTCAACAATCGTTTGATCGCCGATGGCATGCAAGCCACGATATCTGGCCCACGATCGGGGCAGGGGCCCGTAGTTTTGTTTGTCTCTACCGACGACTCGCTGATTGTCTTCGAAAGTGCCGGTTTCTGGATTTGCCCAGCCGGGGCCTGTCGGGTTTGAAAACTGCACGTCGCCGGATACCCGAGGATGCGTGCCATGCCTGCCGTCGAAGTGGATGCCCTGCCAGTTGATGAAACCAGAATCATTCGTATCTGTTGAGCGAGTCCACACGGCGGCCAGTCGCATGGTGTCGTGATCGAAGATGGCCCATTTGTTGCCCTTGGAAACTCCGCCGGGGCCGGCATTCAGTCGCACAGCAATGCCCTTGTAAGCGAAGTTAGTGCCATCGCTACCGACCTCAAACGTGTTGATCATGGATGGTCCATAGTTCATGTCAGACCATGGGGCATAATCGATAGGTTCCGGACCAAAGGTATCACCCTTCGGCAAAGCGGCCAGGTATTCGTCGCTGATTGTGCGATACTGAGTCGGGTTGGATTCGCGGACATAGGTTTCCCGAATGTAGTGCACCACATCGTATTTTTGCTGCGGCACCATCCATGTTTGAGGCACCATCAAGCCGAAGCCGTGAGTCAGCGTTTTGTACATTGTGTGAAGATCGCCACCGCTGCGAAATTTGCCTTCTGCAAAGCGAAGAGCGGTTGGCAGAGAACCGGGCTGTTCTTTGTTGCCGTGGCAATTGATGCACAGTCGATTGTAGATTGCTTCGCCACGTTCGAACGCTGCGTCGTTAAGGCCGTTAATCAGGCCCGCATGGTCAACGTGCTGTTCGTATTCCGGCAACTGAAAGGTGATCATGCCGGGTGGCGGCTGCAGTTTTCGAGCAACCGAAAGTCCGCCATCACGAACTTCCAGCACGTAGCGCAACAGGTCCAGAAACTGCTGTTGGCTGCCCAGTTGATTGACGATGCTGGCGGGCATAATGGACAGTTTGCTGTTGGCCACTTCCTCTATGTCGTCACCGCTGATCGTGACCTGTTCGCCATTGCGAGCCGGGTCTCGCAGTACAACGCCGCTTCCGTTCCGGCTGACCAGCAGTCCTGTTTGTATTCGCCCATCGTTGGTCACAACAGTTACCGATTCGTAGCCTTTGCGAATGTCGGCGGAAGGCTTCAGTACGGCCGTTACGACATATTCGTCGGTCGCCGTTTTCTGTTCCTCCAGCTTTGTTAGATCCGGTCCCAGCGAATTGCTGGTGCCATCCACGGCGTGACATTTTACGCAGCCAACATGCACCTGATGAAATAAAATCGCCCCTCGCCGAGCGTCCCCCGAATCACGAGCCGCTTTCGCCAGCACAGCAGGTTGTTCGGAAAGAAGCTGCTGCTCAAGCGTTTGAGAGCAGGCGATCGCTGGACATAGAAGGCAGATAGCGAGGAAGACAGGATTACGCATGGAAGAACATTCTGAATCAGGAAGAATTGAGCCGCCCAGAATGGCAAAAACCCGCCCGACTTGCAATCTGCAGTAGCCGCTCAAGTGTCCGTGACGGTATTGACGCCCGGTCTTTGCGAAAACGGTCACAGGTGCGGACAGGGCGAAAGAAGGGGCTCGCCAGGCTGGATGCGGTGCAAAAACCGCTTCGGCGAACTTCCCAAAATAAGCACACCGCGCGAGCGAATTCTGCAATGAACTCACTCACTCACTCACTCACTCACTCACTCACGTCGCGTCGCGTGGATTTGCGATTTTTGGGACCGCCTCTCACTGAATTTATCAGTAGCCGGATTGTTGGAAATTCAGCTGACGGCAAAATACGGGGCGATTGACAATCAAATGGTGATCACCAGTACTTCTTTGTGCTCGTGAGGGCTATTGAGCAAGCGTTACCCGACGATGAAGTTTACTAAAATCCAGCGGTGACTTTCTGTGCTAAGCAACAAGTGTCGGCGAGCGGCCAGGTTCAGCTGACCGCTCATGGAGGCCTGCACTAATTCGCAGGTTTTTCCACAGTCAACTTTCTGCTGTAAATCGTCGTCCCATGAGCGATGTACAGGGTGCTGTGATTGCTTCCGGCCAGCATACAGGTGGTGAGTGGTTGTCCGGCGTTGACTTTCGGTAACAGTCCACAGGGGCGGCCAGTGGGGTCGAAGACCTGGACGCCAAGATCGCTGGTGACGTAATAGCGTCCGGCATTGTCGACCGCCATTCCGTCGCCTCGCGAGCTTGCTACGTACGGCGGAGCTTCGTTGAACTTGAATTCGCCTTTGGGATCAATCGCCAGTCGCATCGGCATGGTTGGCATTTTGGCGTCCAGAACTGCACCGGCGTTGACTCGGAAAGTCCACGTATGAGTTCCACCGTAATCTGATACGGCCAGTGTTCCTCCATCATTAGACAGGGCAATGCCGTTTGGTCTTGCGATGCCGGTATCGACGGGCGTGACTTCGCCGGTATGTGGATTGATGCGGGTCACCTGAGACGCACCGGTATCGGTGAACAGAATGAAGCCGTCTTTGGTTACAGCCAGATCGTTCGGTTTGACTCCTTCGGCCACCGTTTTGACTGCACCGGTTGTTGGGTCGATTGAAATGACTCGGTTCTTTGATCCCTGACACGCATACAGCAATGAACCATCCGGACTGAATTCCAGGCCGCTGACGGATTCTTTGGCGATCTTTGTCTTGGTTCCATCGACTGCGCTAATGCGGATGACAGCCGGATCTTTCATGTCGCAGAAGAACAGATTGCCATCTTTGTCGGCACACAGTGCATCGGCAAAGCCAAGATCGTCAGCAACAACTTTCCAGCTTTCGTCGGGAATCAGCAGGTTCAGCAGCGTTAGGTCTCCTCCGAGATCGCCGCTGGTGTTGTAGGTTGGCGTATAAACTTCCTTTCGCCACAGCCACTTCATCGCTTCGGGGAATTTGGCGCCTCCGAAGTCGGCATTGTGGCCATATCCTTCAGCCTGATCGAAACGTACGTCGTAGCCCATGTACTGGACAGCCGACGCCATGCGTTGATTAGCCCACCACCAGCTACCGAAAGCGTTGTCGACATCGCCGCTGGTATCAGCCATATACATGCGAATGGGTTTTGGCTCCGTCTTGCGAACCAACGCGGGATACACGTTACCGCCTCGCAGGTTGGTGAAACTGCCGACACTACTAAACACCCTGCGGAAGAAGTCTGTGTGTTCCCACGCGGCCGTAAATGCACAAATGGCTCCACTGCTGGAACCGCCGATCGCGTGCATTTCGGGATCGTCCGAAATGGAGTATCGCCGGCTGACTTCCGGGATGATTTCTTCCGTCAAAAATCGGGAGTAACGATCACCCAGACTGTCATATTCGAAACTGCGATTGGAATGCTTGCCCTTCTGTCGAGGCTTGGACTTATCGTGACCCGGATTGATAAACACAGCAATCGTGGGCGGCATGTCTCCGCCAGCGATCAGGTTGTCGAACACGGTCGGAACTCGCCAGCGTCCGTTGATACTGGCCATTCCCAATCCGTCCTGAAACACCATTAAAGCGGCGGGTTGATCGGCGTTGTACTGAGCGGGTACGTAGATTGACCAGTCACGAATGGTGTTTTCGAAAATCTGCGATTCCCACGGTTCCATCTTTTCGACGGAGCCTTTCGGGACACCGTCCCGAGCAACAGCGTCAGGATGAGGTTCCCACGCTGGCTTGGTATTGACGATTGGCATGTCGGTGGATTCTGCGTTGTCATCCCACAGCCATCGCAGAGCGTTCGGGAGTTCTTCGCCGCCCCATTTGCTGCTGTGGCCTCCATCAGTAATGACCAGCTTGTAGGTGTAACCGGCAAACTGCAGAGCTGCCGCCAGATCCTTGTTCCCCAGTGGCCAGTTGCCGTGCAGATTGTTCAGATCGTCTTTGCCTTCCTGAAGATACACTTTGATCGCCTTCGGGCTTTTCTGAGTCTTGCGAACAAGCCCCGGATAAGCCCAGCCGCCGCGAATGTTGGTGAAGCTGCCGATATGACTCAGCACTTTGCCGAATTGATCGGGCCGCTCCCAGGCCACCGTAAACGCACAAATTCCACTTGAAGAAATTCCGCCGACTGCTCGATTGGCGGGATCGTCTGAAACGCTCAGGCCCTTCAGCGCGACGGGCAGGAATTCGTCGATTAAAAATTTCGAATAGGTGTCACCCAGCGAATCGTATTCAAACGAACGATTGCTGCGATCTTTGGCCCCATCCGCCGTTGCCGGAATCGTGCCGGGATTCACGAATACGGCAATCGTGACGGGCATCGCCTGTTGATGAATCAGATTGTCGAAAACGACGGGGACGCGAAACGAACCTTTGGGATTTGCGTAGCCCGCACCATCCATGAATACCATCAGATTGGCGGGCTCGTCGGCCTTGTACTGAGCTGGCACGTACACGCTGAAGTCGCGGCGAGTGCCCGGGAAGATTTGACTGTTGTCAATCATGCCGGTTGTGATCTTGCCTTTGGGGACTTCCGGTTGTTCAGTTCGGTCCAATGTGTCGGCGGCGTGAACCGGCACTGCTGCAAACATGATTGCAACAAACGCGTGCTGCAGGTGCTGAAGTATCTGACCGCAGCGTGGCCGTTGAGCACCGTCGGCCGGCGGTCGCAGACCTGCATTTGCCGGATGTTGCAATTGTATTGGTGTTGCTGGAATCGTAATCATGATGATGTAGTGATGTTGAGTGGAAGGCTACAGGAGAAGTGCGGACTTTGTGTAAGGCCCGTTTGGCGAGTGAACCTGATTGTTCAACAGCGTCTGTTGAACAATCATGGCAGATGCACAGTACTTTGCCAGGCGGTTGTGTTGCAACCAAGTGGTGATTTGTCGCCACCCGGACTCAGTTTTTAAACATCGGCTGGCCATGCACGACGCACATGCAGCGGCAAAGAGTGCATCTTCGGCGATTGCGGCACTCGCTCCTCTCCCCTGGCTGGAATTGCTGGCTTGAAGCGACCCGAAAACCGGTCCCGTTAACTTGTCGGTGCCAGCACGACGTGCGAGCGGATTCTGCAATGGCAGTATTCACTTGCTCGCGCCGCATGCTTGTAGATTTGCGATTTCAGGACCGCCTTTTGTGGACTCTCACTTCTGTTTGGTGACCGTCACGGTGCCGCAACTGCGAGACTATTCAAGGTGATCGACAGGTTCCGGAAGCCAGAACGACAGAACAAAGCCCAGCAGGAAGACTCCCATTGCGACCGCCGCTGCTGCCAGCGCGACGGACTTGTCCGGCATCACTGTTGTCAGCCACGTGGTCAGCAATGCGGCGGATGTGCCGAGCATACGGCCGCCGATGTTTGCTGCAAAGCTTTCACCCGTGCCGCGTAAGTGCACTGGATACATTCGAGGAAGGTAATTCCCCCAGAAGCTGAATTGGGCTATCGTCAGCAGTCCGGCAGCAAAGATGCCCCATTTCAGTAGCTCCAGGTTGTCACGTGCCGGATAAAAATAGACCAGCGGAATCAGAATCAAACCGGGTACCTGAAACAGTCTCAGCAAGTGGCGACGACTGACAACTCGCACCGCGAGAATTGCCAGCAGAAAGCGTCCAACCAGGCCCCCGACTTCCTGGTATCCATTTACTGCAGCAGCCACCTGTTGTTCAATCTTCTTCTGTTCCGGCCGTGATTTGCCTTCGGTTAAGGCCTTTACCTGCGGCAGCGACGGCACAATTCGAGGCGTATGCTGTAAGGCTCCGAACGCTGCACCGTAACTGCAGGCGAACATCAACGCTGTAACAATTGTCGTGCGTCGATATTCCGGTGCAAAGATAGCCATCAGGCTGGGCCGCTGCAAAGTGCCAGCCGCTTTTCGTTCTGCCCATTCGGGAGATTCAGGAAGAAACGGGCGAATCAAAATCAGTGGCAAAGCAGGGATGACACCGGAAATCAGTGTATACCGCCACGCTTCGTGTCCGCCGTGGATGGCTGGAAAACTTTCGCCGTAGCGAACCGCCAGATAATAAGCACCTGTCACCAGCAGGCCGCCGAACGACGAGAATGCCTGAGTGAACCCCAGCACCGTTTCGCGACGTCGAGCATCGGGAAACAGTTCAGCCAGCCACGCCACGGCCGCTACGAATTCCACGCAGACTCCGATAAACGTTGTGCATCGCAGAAACAGCAACATATGAATCGACGTGGCAAAGCCAGCCGCACATGCTGAGAAAGCGTATAACAGAATGCTGCCGACAAGAACGCGGCGTCTGCCCCAAAGGTCAGTCAGATAGCCGCCCAGCAATCCAAACACACCGCCGACCATCGCTGGGAGGAAAAACAGCATGGCGACCCAGAATTCGAATTCCTGAGTGCCTGGTTTTGCTCCCACGAGTTCCTGAAGTGCTGAGCGGACAATCAGCGGCAGCATCAGCAGTTCATAGATGTCGAAGGCAAAACCGATGGCCGCGATAACACACACGGTCCACTGAACGAACGTCAGCCGGGATGATGACGGCATATACGATGGCTTTATCGAGTCTCAGAAACGGAGCAAAGTGTGAAGCAGACCCGCAACGATAGCCTGTTTAGATCAATCGCCGTCATCTGTCCGATAAGGGATCGGCGTATTTCAATACAGCAAAAGCTGCGCCAATTCGTCGACCGTCGTATCAAGTTCAGCAGCTAAGTCAGCTGCATAGTCCGGTTTGGAAGCTTCGCTGAAATGGACTTCCGAAAGGGTGAGGTGCGACTTAGTCGCCCGATTTTGTCGAACGGCATGCTCGGAATAAAAAACGGCGACTCATTTATTCAAACGGCGTGTTTGAATCAGACAACGGCCCATTGATGTTCACAAAGTGAGTCGCCGTGTGCAAAAACAAAAGCCAATTCGGCATTCACTTTGCGTCACGACGAATCGATTGGAACAGCATCGCGGTTATCCGGCCGTCGAATGAAACCCAAATTTGCAGGCGCTGGTAGCGCCGCGGCGGGAAAATCAATGCAGGAACTTTGGTGGCCGTGTCTGGAAATAATGGCAGGGCTGATACTTCTCGTGGGAGGTGGCGAACTGCTGGTTAGCGGAGCATCCGCACTGGCGCGAGTTATGAAAATCTCGCCGCTGGTGATTGGATTGACGGTGGTGGCATTCGGCACCAGCGCTCCCGAACTGGCCGTGTCAACTCAGGCGGCGTTGTCCGGAACCTCTGACCTGGCGATAGGGAATGTGGTCGGCAGCAACATTTTTAATGTGCTGTTTATTCTGGGTATTTCGGCCCTGATCGTCCCCTTGGTTGTTTCCAGCCGGCTAATTCGTCGTGACGTTCCGTTGATGATCGCAGCTTCTCTGCTGCTATGGTTTTTCGGCAGTGACGGAACAGTCAGCCGCACCGAAGGGCTGCTACTGTTTGTCGGAATCGTCTCGTATACAACGTGGTGTGTGCGGGAAAGTCGCCGCGAAACGATCGCCGTTCAAGCTGAATTTGAAGAAGCGATTTCCGGGGGGTTACCTGGACAGCGTCGGCCGGTTTTGATCACGTTGTCGATCATGGCAGGATTGGTTTTGCTGAGCCTCGGGGCCAAATGGCTGGTCGGTGGCGCGGTGTCGATTGCCACCAGATTTGGAGTAAGCGAACTGATTATCGGCCTCACAATTGTCGCCGCAGGCACGTCTCTTCCCGAAGTCATGACGTCTGTTATCGCGGCAATGCGCGGCGAGCGCGAGCTGGCTGTCGGAAATGTGGTCGGCAGTAATTTGTTCAACATCCTTTGCGTGTTGGGTGTTTCGAGCATGGTGGCGACAGATGGAATTGCGGTAAATGCCGTGGCATTGAGATTCGACATCCCCGTGATGCTGGCGGTGGCGGTCGCCTGCCTGCCAGTTTTCTTAACGGGGCATGTCATTTCCCGCTGGGAAGGCGGATTGTTTTTGTTCTACTTTATGGCGTATTCGACCTGGCTGGTTCTGGATGCGACCGGCCATGAATATCGTCGCAGCTTTGCCGAATTAATGATAATTTTGGTTCTGCCGCTTACTGGTTGCACGCTGGTTTTGGCAACCCTGCGAAGTCTGGGAAATAGCCGCAAATGTACCTCTGCAACTGGCGAATCAGTGTCCCTGGAAGAACACGTGTCGCGGCAAAGTTAGAACGACCAGCAAAATACGATGCCGGTTCTGGGTGGCGGGAAACACCGTTCATGGCACGAATCTCGCTATTCGCTGTAGCTCGCGGAGAGCCTTGAAGCCCGGTCGGACGAAAGTGTTATTCGTCACACATCTTCCGGCTTGGCAGAGAACATGCTGCTCAGGTCTGGCTGGCATTTGTTGAGGCTGCCTTGATTTGTCCGTGGTTGCCGGGAAACATTCTTTGCTGTCTGACGGCACTTTGACGTTGGCGACTCGCAGCAGGCTGATGAACAGTTATCGCTCAGTGGGCTGATCGCAAATCTGCCAGACTGAATGAAAATTATCCATTGACCAATACTTCCTGCACGTCCGCAATTTCAAACATCGGGCGATTTATTGACGGTCGATACGGTACGGTTTGTGCAGAAATGTGAATTGATGTTTGCTGAGGTCATTTGTTACAGATCCAGGCATATTCTTCAGGCAGAAAAGCTCTCATGAAAAACAAAGGTTCGCAACCGGTGGAACGTTCGTCACAGCAGCAGGCGGAGGCTGGTCATCCAGCAACTTCCGCAAAACAACCATTCATCAATGCTGCAACTCGCCTGGTTGCTGATGGTGACTTCGAAGCGGCATTCAAGATACTGGTTCAAAGCGGATCAGCTGCTGAAATTGTTAACGCCCGATGCGTGTGTCTGATGCGCATGGGAAATGTGCAGCAGGCGGTTCGGGCCTATCGCACTCTGGTTCTGAAACCCGGTTGCACATGGCTGAAGGCAGAACAGCCTACAGCCTATAAAGCAAATTTCGCGATGGCCCTGATGCTGGACGGCCATGTGATTGGTTGTATCGGAGTGCTTGCTGAGTTACGCGAAGAGGGGCATCCAACCGTGACGCAACTTCGTCAGGCGATTAGAGAATGGGAAACAAAGCTCACTTGGTGGCAGCGTTTTCAGTGGCGTTTCGGCCAAATTGAACCACAGGCTTCGCCGCCTCATGTTGCCGAGTTTCCAGCCGTATTTGAATCGGACGTTTTGCCAATATCGACGCGTTCGAACGATTCAGCGGCTGAGACCGTGCCTGCGCAGCAGAAATCAATCGCCCCCATGCCGCCCGCAACAGCGGCTTGATTGATCGTGTTAAGTTGATCGTGTTAAACTGAGGCCGGTTCCGTTCGCGCTTCCTGTCTTAGCGAGATACCGGTCATGCATCGTCTATACGTCTTCACTTGTTTTCATCTGATCGCGGTGTTGTTTTCTCCTACCGTGCTTGCAGCTCGGCCCAATGTTGTGCTGATTATGGCCGATGACATGGGATATGAGTGCATGCGCTCGAACGGTGGCGAAACCTATGACACGCCGCGGCTTGATCAGCTGGGCGCGACCGGTATGCGGTTTCAACACTGTCATTCTCAGCCAATTTGCACGCCGACTCGCGTGCAGATTATGACTGGTATTTACAACAACCGAAACTATGTTCGGTTCGGTGTGCTGGATCAGGATCAAAAGACGTTTGGTAATCTGTTTAAGGCGGCGGGCTACAAGACGTGCATCGTCGGCAAGTGGCAACTGGATGGCGGCATGGATGCTCCGGCGCATTTTGGCTTCGACGAATATTGTCTTTGGCAATTGAATCGACGACCGGGGAGGTATTCAAATCCGGGTCTGGAAGTGAACGGTACACAGCTGGACTACCGTGATGGCGAATTTGGGCCGGACATCGTCAGCGATTACCTGTGCGACTTCATTAAGCGAAATAAGGACGAAGAGTTCTTTGCCTGGTATCCTATGATTCTGCCGCATTTTCCCTTCGTGCCGACTCCTGATTCTGCGGACTACGACAAAACGGTGATTGGCGAGAAAGGCATCGGGAAGCAAAAGTACTTCAAAGGCATGGTTGAATATGTCGATCGGATTGTTGGCAAAGTTGTTGATGAGTTGGAACGAAACGGGTTGCGAGAAAACACACTCGTGATCTTCACCGGCGATAATGGGACACACCCCAGCATCACGTCCATTCTGAATGGAAGCAGTTATCCCGGAGGCAAGGGCAGTACCACGGACAATGGAACTCATGTGCCAATGATTGCCAATTGGCCGGGGCGGATTCCCGCAGCTGCAGTGTCACACGACCTTGTGGACTTTTCCGATGTGCTGCCGACGATTGCCGATGTCGCTGGCATCAGTGCAGGGCATTCCGGCTGGAATGTCGACGGTCACAGTTTCTGGCCAACGCTGCAATCTGCTGGTGACCGGGCAGCTCGCGATTATATTTACTGCTGGTATCATCGTGACGGCGTCCGAGAAAAAGCATTGCAGCTGGTGAGGACGCAGCAGTACAAGCTGTATTCAGACGGTCGTTTTTTTGATACTCGAGATGATCTGAAGGAAATGAAGCCTCTGGAAATCGCAACGCTTAGCGGCGGCGCAAAGAATGCTTATGAGAGGTTGAAGCTGAAAATCCAGCCCCATGTTGCAGCCACCGCGGCGGCTGATCCCGTTCAAAATGAACGACGCAGGCAGTTGCAGCGATCACCGGTGAAAGCTGCAAACAACAAGTGACGCTGTGTAGTCCGTGAGCAGTTCCGCACAAAGGCATGTTGCGTGTTTACAGCGGCTGTGACGTAGAAGCGTTGCTCGGCGGAAGCCTCTGACCCGATCATTTGCTGACCGCCCCACTCGGCCGTTTGCCGTTGTGAACTTATCCTGTCGTTCCCCGCCCACGCCGAGGCGTCTCGGCCTAGCGGACTTTGTGGACTTTGTGGACCCAGGACTGGGCGACTTCCTGCAGGTTGGGCGCGTCATCGGAGCGTTCTTCTGCAAAGAAGTAGCGTTCGATGCGGTTAATGGAGATGGCCAGATCCTGCTTGCTTTCCGGCGTCAGGCCATTGTTGCGTTCGATGTCTTTCAGCAATGACAGCACGTTAAATGGCGTGGCGTTGTCCGGAAGCTCAAACCGGTGGCTGGCGACGTGTGCCTGTTGAGGCTTTCTGTATAACCACCACAGAAGTCCGGATCCGCAAACCAGCAGAGCGACAGTTCCAAGGCCCAGGTAGAGTCCGGTGCCAGCTGGTTCGTCATAGGATTCCTGAAGAGTGACGGCCTGGTCGACAACTATCAGATCCGCGTCATTGTATCTTTGCCAGACTTCTTCGGAGACAGACGCTGCGACGGACGCGGACGCGAACATGAACTGCCGCGATTTTTTGGCTGCTGAATCTCTGTCTTTGAGTGTCAGCGTCCACAGTCGATCCGATGCGATGACGGGTTCGATTTCTTCCGGATCGAATCGTGTTACGGACAGTCCGTTGTCTTCCGTTTCGGTGACTTCGAAGTCGGCAAACGACAGGTCGAGAATTTCGTCGAGACCTGGGACAAGTCCCTGAGCGGTCGCTTTGATTTCCAGAATCAGTTTGTTGTCCTTTGCCTGACGTTCGTCAAGTGTCTGCGTGATCGCAAGCTTCTCGAAAGGACGTGTATCAGGCGTTGAGGTTGTACAATCGACTAGTAACGCCTGAGATTCCACGGGCAGCACGGCGTAGCCCGTGGTGTCCATAAAATCCAGATCCAGTTTCAACGGAGCAACGCGATCGATTTCCGGACCTCGAGCTTTCAGCAGGACATAGGCGTACGACGTTGTTCGCCAGCCTTCCTGTGCGGTGGCTCGAGATGTTACAGTTTCCGGTTGAAACGTAACGGACAGAATTTCGAAGTGTTCGTCGAGCGCGTCTCGAGCTGACTGCTCGAATTTCTCACGATAATTTTCCGTCGGCCGACCGTAGTTATAGTAATAGCTGCCGTTGTTTTGGTTTTGCAGGTACTTGGAAAAGCCGCCGGATTCTCGTTCGATGGCCTTTGTGTGTCGCAGATTGACGTATACCCCAAACGGCTGCTCATGGCCCACCGCTGTGCTGCCATCGACGATGGTTTCGAGCTTGATTTCGGTCACCAGATCCTGATAGTAATCGAGTACCTTCTGAGCTTCACGAGCCTGTTCGTGGTCGCCAACGATCGACAGACCTTCGCGGAGATAGCGGAATTTTACGCCCGGGTTCACTCGACTCATGCGGGTGAACAGGTCGTTCGCAAACATCGAAACATGTTTCGCTCGGCAATCCTGCGGCAGAGATTCAAAAGCAGCTTTGATCAATGGGATCTGATTTAACACGGGCAGTTTGTCCTGGTTGATCTGATCCAGATCGGAGGCTCCCAAAGCGGCATAGAACCAATACTGGAACGGTTCGATGCTGTATTCGCTTTCCTTTAAGTCTGAGACGCTGGCTGAGTAAGCGTTCACCGAATTAGCAAAGGCGGCTAGAGCTGATTTGCGTGCGGTGGCGAAGTCCGAGGAATTCTGCAATTCGCCTCGATAATCGTTTTCATCGTGCATCATGGCCGCTTTCACCAGCCGCAGTTCCCAGCTGTCGGGATGATCATCCAGAGCTTTGTTCAGCAGCACCCGAGCGGCTTCGTAACCTTTGACGACTTCCGCTTCGATTTCTTTCTGTTTCCGATTTGTGCTGCTTTGCTGTTGTGTTTCAGGCTTTCTCCAGATGCCGGACAGGTTGTTTCGCATGGTCTGCAAAAGTGCCGCCAGAGTATCAGCTTCCATGCCATTGATGTTGCCGAACACGCGTTCCAGATCGCTTTGCTGAAAGACTTCAGCCGAACTGTGAACTCGAGTAAACGCGGCCGAAATCCAGCTTTCTTGGACTTCATCCAGTGGCAGCTGGCGAATTCGTGCCACCCAGCCAGATAGTTCATCAAGGTTTCGTATCTGGCGGCTGCGAGTTAACGGTATTCCGCTGGCGCGCTGGCTGAAACCGTAGCTAAACATGTAAATGCTGGAACGTTGAGATTCTGTGTTGGGATCGTGATTGGTCGCCCAGACGTCCAGAAATTCCTGCACAAGTTCTGTCGCTTCGTCCTTGTGAGTTTCCGCCAGCTGTTCGATATATGGAAACGCAGCTTCTTCTTCTTTGACTCGCAAATGCAGTCGAGCGGTTTCAATAGAGAACTGCGATTGGTAGCCGGGTTCCAGAAATTTCAGCCATTCCTTGCCAGGTCGCACGTCGAGTACTTCGCCAGACTTGATTGGTTGTGGCATGCCGGCTGGCGGCACGCTGCTGGAACTGGTGTTGGACCAGAAGTAGTTTCCATAGATGTCTCGCGTCATGCTGGGTCCGCGTTGAGAACTGGAATCATACTGTCGCGAATAGGTGGCTTCACGCAACCAGTTACTGGCCAGCAGGTGCAGCGTTGAACCCCATGTTTCCGCCTTTTCCGGAGCGGTTTTCAGCAGGGCTGCCACAGCGGTTTGCTGCAACTTCAATGTGGCCACTCGTTCGCTCGGATCCTGTGGTTGATCTTTCATGGAGCTCGCCGATGCACCGCCAATGCCGGCAAGAATTTCCATGCCACGTTCTGGCGCGCTGGTGAAACTGTCGGTCAGCCACTGCTGCCCCAGTTCTTCTCGAAGCAAAGGCACCAGCTGCACGCATCGTTGCATTGCTTTCTGCTTCTGAGCGTCGTCAGATTTTTCATTGGTCAACAGTGCCTGGGCCGCATACCACGATTGTTCCAACAGCGGCTTTTCGGTTTCGCGCTGAAACAGACTTAGATACACATCAGTCAGGACGTCCAGTGCTTCGACGTCGTTTTCTTTGGCGGCGTCTTCAACGGTGGGCAGAAACGACTGAGCCTGTTCGATGCGTTGTGCAGCGAACAGAATGCGAGCGGCGGCACGCTTGTTCAGCTTCTGGCCTTCCTTTTCTGCAGCGACGTGTTCTTTCAGTGCTTCGAGAAAAATATATTCAGCCTGGCCTTCAACCTGGCACAGGTTTGCAAGTTGCCCCAGCAAAGCAATGTGTGTGTCTTCCAGTTTTTCCGTTGGGCATAATTCAGCCAGTGCCAGCACATCGGCTGCTCGAATGACATTCCGTTCGCCGATAATCATGCCGTTGCGAGTCTTAGGCTGGTCGGGAGGTCCCACAACCAGAGACTGCAGCAGTTGCTGAAAAATGCTTTCAGGTTCTTCTTTTCCAAGACCGGAAATAAACGTACTGACGGCTGGCCAATCGCCAAGAGTAACATTTCGTCTAAGCAGTTTGACGTCGGTTGTTAGTTGTTTGATTTCTTTGGCCAGTTCATCCGCCGCAGCTCTCGCTTTGTCCGCAGTGTCCTTTGCTTTTTGCTCTGCTTCTGTGAGCGGCTTATCCGGATCGGGTTCAGCGGCAGACGTCGGTTCTTCCGTTTTTGTTTCTTTTTTTTCAGTCCTGTCCGAATCGTCAGCGTCTTCCTTAAACGGCGTCGACCAGGCTTTTAGAATGGCGGATGGCCTGCGATCAAACGTCAGCTCGCTAAGCACTGCCGTGCGATTCTTTGTACGCTCTGGATTTGCGGCTGGTTGATCGGAGGCGTCAGCTGCTATCGCTTGTGCAGCAGCTGACGCGGCTGCTTCAATGGCTTCAGCACTACCGATCGTCATCAGTGGACTGACATTGGGAAGGCTGCCCGGTGAAATTATGATTCGCCGAGCTGGCACGGAAGTCTGGCTAAAGGCAACGCAATTCGCCGCCAACAGCACGCTCGCAAACGTGAGGAATTGACCGAGTTTCATGGTAAGCCAAACAAGATGCAAAATAAGGAAACCCGCGTCCTGCGGTTAGCCAGTTCAGTTCGTTATAACTGAAAGTGTGACAGCGGACGTGTTCAGTTTACGATCCAGCTCCGTCAGCGGGTGGACCTGCTGTTGCTCCACGATTGTCCGCAGGCGCCTGATTAGGATTGTTTGATGCTCGTCTAGCGCGACCGCGCTTGGTTCCGCAACCTTGTCACTGGTTAGGAAGTGGCAGGCCCTGCAGTTCGCCAAGATCCAGCCGCGCGAGTCGAATGGCGGCTTCCAGATTTTCTTTTTGTTTGGTGGCAGTTTCTGTCTGGCCAGACTGCTCGGCGTTCTCGGCGAGCATGCGATAATTTTGCCGGGCCGATTCGATTTCCGGCTCCCATTCACTCGCGGCCATGCCTTCCATTCGCATCAGCCAGGTCATGTAGAATTGTGAATTCGCCAGCGACTCACGAACCTGCTGTTCAAGTGTTCCGTTGGTCGTTTTGTCTGCCAGAAGTTCGTCGAGCAGTTCTTTGAGTTCGCCATGTGCTTCCGGCAATTTGGCAGCATTCATTTTGGCATGAGCCAGTTCCAATCGCAGCAGCCGCGATTCGGCAACCAGCTCTTCCGGAAGGTTTTCCAAAGCGGATTCGAATTTCGGCACGGCTTTGTGCCATTCTTCTTCTGCGACCAGGCGACGTGCATTCGCCAGCGATTCGCCAATTGAGTCCATTTCCCGGTGATGCGGTCCGGCGACCATGTGATACAGCCCGCCGATGGGCAGCAGCATGATCCAGCCAACTAAAAACGTGCGACGCATTGCGTGGTGTCCTTGTGAGAGGTGGTGATTGGCGAATTAGAGTCCTCTTACTGTTTACTGTTGTCGATGTTATCCGGACACCGGTTGATGTTCGATACCGATTCGACGGTTCGCTGAAGTTTCACTGGTTCGGCCTGGCCCGGCGATTTGATGCTGCGACCCATGACTGCGAATTCCGGGTTGCCAGTTGGTTCCCATGTAGTGCAGAATCAGGGGAATCAGAGCCAGAATAGTAATTGATGCGGCGGCCGCAATCAGGGCAAATTCGCGACTGGTTAACTGAATGCGTGATTCTCCATCCATTTGTTCCGTCAGCCGATCGAGGAGTGCTGTGCTGAGATGTTTTTCGTTTCCGTTGTGGTAAACCCCGCCTAGACGTGCCGCTATTTGTCGCAGAGTCGAAACGTCCTGCCGCGAGTTTTTTCCATTAATGAACGACCCTTTCTGCACATCGCCGATTCCCACCACCACGACTTCTGAAACTGATGCGGGCATTTTTGGCATGCCAGTGGATGGCACGGTGTCGCCATCGGTAACCAAAATTACGGTCGCACTTCTCGGTCTCCATCCTCGAGCCAGTTCGGCGGCCTTGCGAATGCCGGAAAATAGATCTGTTTCGCCGGGAACGAACGCAAAATGCATCGGCAGGTCGTTCAGGATATTACGAACGACAGCCGGATCCTTCGTGTCTTCCACCACCGGAAAAGCGTCCGTGTAAACGGCAATTACGGATACGCGAAATTCAGTCATGGGAACTCGCTGAAAGTACGATTCCATTACTTCGCGGGCACGCATCATTCGACTTTGTTCGCCCGTCATTCCGGCGTCCCTGAGTCTCATACTTGGCGACACGTCCAGCACAATTACCACGTGTTTCAGTTTTTCGAAGGCAACCTCTGAACCATCTTTTCGGTGTGACATCGGTTCCAGCAACATCAGCGTGACCAGTGCCGCCGCCAGCGCTGCCGCAGCGATGGTTCGCGCAAATGGAACAAGGACCACCCACGATGCGGGCCGACCTGTCGGACCGAAGGCCAGCGTGCCAATCCGAACCATTCGCCGAGTCTGCAGCAATTCCGCGAGACCCACCACTAAACCGAATACAACCGCCGCTGCCAGGGCCCATGGGAAATTATTTGCTGAAACGTCTACCATGGCGTGTACCTCAGTCCCAGCAGAGACAGAGACCACACGCCCAGCATTCCCAGCCCCGATATGCACCACGGCCGGAAGTGGTCGATCTTTTCTGATTCCACGATTTCAATTTTTGCTGGCCGCATAGAATCGATCCTGCGAAAGACACCTTCGAAGGCATTGATGTCTCCCGGCAGAAACGCTTCTCCATCGGTGATTGACGTGATGGTCAGGATTTCCTGAGGCACCTCGCCGCCACCGATGTGAATTCCATAGACTGTGATGTTGCTCTCGCGAAGCTGCTTTGCAATTTGTTCCGCACGATCGCCCATCAAGTCGGCACTTTGGCCATCGGAAACAAGGATGATCATTTTGTCGCCATCGTCGCGAGCGTTTAGCACATCGCGGCACGACAGCAGTCCCATGCCGATTCGCGTTCCTCCGCCGATGGCTCGTTGCTGGTCGGGTTTCATAAAGGGAATAGCGCACTGGAAGGCGGAACTGTCGGTTGTTAATGGACACCAATGCACAACTGCGGACGCGAAAAATGTCAGTCCGAACGCATCACCTTTGCGGTAATTCAGAAAGTCATTGATGGCGGCCATTGATGCGTCATAGCGATTACCCTCACCGAACTGAGCCGTCATACTGCCAGACGAGTCCACGCAAAACTGAATGTTGGAAACCGATCGCTGCTCAACGGGAGTTCCCGATGTTAGCGGGTTGCACAGAATCAGCAGCACAATCCCCACAAGAACTGGCAGCACAGTTTCGGCAGATGTCAGCAGCACCCACCAGCCTCGACCAGCAGCCTGGGAACTATGGTCATACGGCACGGCGATTCGACGCCCAGCACGTTTCCAGACCCACGCGATAAACAGCATTGCCAGAATAAAGCACAGCGCGACGAGAGGCAGCGGCGCAGAGAAGTCGAGGCCGGAATCTGTTACCCAGTCGGATATTGACTCGTCGGCTGTGTTCACGAGGCTTCTCCTCCGATTGGCGTGGTCGAAACCTCGGTTGCGGAAGGCTTGTTTTTCTCACAGACGATATTGGACATCGGATTCAACAGAGCCACGATGTCATCGCGGCCTGGGATTTCGCGGCTGTAGAACCAGCGTTCCAGACCCTTTAGCAGTGGCCCGGCCTGTTGGTCCTGCTTCAGCTTTATCAGGGACTCAGCAACCGCCATTCCGGAAAGATCGCGTCGCGAACGCCAAAAATTTAGAACTCGCATATCCAGATCGGCCTTCTGTTCTGCAGAAAGTTCGCCAACGGCCATTGCCTGGTTCAGCAACAGTTGAATCTGACCAACTTCCGAAACTGCAGCACCAGTGTTGCTCGCGGCCGCCGCCCGTTTTAATCGCCCCACAAGCAGAATGCCCAATAGACCCAGCACCCAGGCAAGCAATGCCAGAATCATCACGGTGTAGTAACCGCCGATTCGAGTGATCAGATCCTGGGTCGGCTCGGACGGGGCGAATCGATCAACAGGCAGAATTGACCTTACGTTAATCGCGATGGTCGGCAGATCCTCCGTGGAACTGTCATCTTTTCGAGCCAGATATTCCGTCAGGTTATGACTGCCTGGTTCCAGGCCGAAGAACGTCAGGTCGTAGCGAAAGTCGTCGCCGTGAGAATACACCTGATCAATTCGCAGAGCGATCGGGCTGCGACGCGGATCAACGTCGCGGACTGTCAGTTCCGTTCCGGGAAGGACGACCTGCTTCAAAAATCCGCTCATGCCCACATTAACATCAACACTGCTGTCGCCTTCGATTCTGGCGGCTGGCACTGATTCATTGGCGACGGCAGGCACTCCGTTCGCGAATACGGTCGCCAATGTAAGTGTGGCAATTGCGACATACCCCAGCCGCCCGCGGTGAGGAGCGCGCAGTGTTCTCGCGAGCGTTGTCTGTATGGTTGTTTTGAGGTGCAGCCGCGAATCGTTTGTCGCCTTTGCATTGCTGTGTATCATCGAGCACCTCGGCTGAAGATGCCTCGTGATGCAAAGAAGTGCCGCATTAAATGCGCGTAAGGCTGTTCCGTGCGGATCAGCAAATGGTCGACTCCTCCTCGTCGCAATTCTCGCACGGTGGTTTCCTGAGATACCCGACTTCGACCGACCGGAGCGACAAATTGCTGACCAGTTTCCGCTTCAATTCCACGGATAAATCCGCTGCCGGAAATGCCATCTTCGGCAGGGTCGCGCAGTTGAATGACAACACACTCATGGCGCTGATTAAGTTGACGAATCAGGGGCAGGGCGCCGTCGTCGTGAAGATCGCTGAGTATGATCAACAGAGTTCGATTTAGCAGGCCTGGTTGAATTTCGCGAAGTCGGCGGGAAAGAGTCGTGCGTTCGTCGTAACGAAACCGGCGTAGTTTCAGCAGCCATTGAAGTATCTGATCGCGTCCCAAAGTCGGGCGGATATGAAGATCCGTTTCTCCGACACCCAGTACGCCCACCGGACTGCCGCGATCCAGACACGCCAACCCCAAACCTCCGGCAAGGTACAACGCTGTTTCGTACTTCGACTTTGGAGCAGAACCTACCATCATTGAGGCCGATGTATCGATCAATAGATAGCACGGCAACCGCTTTGGAGTTTCGAATTCCTTGATATGTGGCTTGCCGGTCTTTGCCGTGAGTTTCCAGTCGAGCTGCCGCACCGGATCACCGAACTGATACATCCGCGACTGTACGTACTCAACGCCACTTCCCAGAAACGGAGAACGGTCTGTGCCGTAGCTCAGGCTATCCGCCAGCCGTTTGACGGCTACAGCAAACTGCCGCGAATCCAGCGTTTCAAGTTGTTCGATGTATCCTTGCATGCACCTGATTTCAATGGAGTTTAAACGCTGTCACTGTTGGCACTCTGCTAAAATCACCTGCCCAACTGTTCCAACAGGGACTTCAAAATTCCCGGCCCGGTAAATCCATCCGCCACCGCTTCGTAAGTCAATCGAATTCGGTGAAGGATGACGTCTTCTGCGAGCGCAAACAGGTCTTCCGGAATCACATAGTCGCGACCATGAATGACGGCTCGGGCGCGAGACGCTTTGATGATTGAAATTCCTGCACGAGGACTGCAGCCGAGTTCCAGTTGCGGGTGGTTGCGAGTCAGATTCACCAGATTCACAACGTGTTCGACAAAGGTATCGCTGACATGCACACAGTGAACCGCTTCCATGGCGGCAATCAGGTCTTCGCCATCTCCAACCGGTTCGTTGTCCAGCACGTCAAATTCCGTTTCGACAACGGCACCACCATCGCGCCGTCGAATGCCGAGTCCCGCGTTGCGTTTAAGAATGCTGCGTTCGTCTTCCGGAGTTGGGTATTCCAAACGATGGCACAGCATGAAGCGGTCAAGCTGAGCTTCGGGCAATTCGAAGGTCCCCGCCTGCTCAACCGGGTTCTGTGTCGCAATAACCAGAAACGGAGCAGGCAGAGAAAACGTTTCATCACCAATGGTGACTCGCTTTTCCTGCATCGCTTCCAGCAGCGCGCCCTGAACCTTCGGAGCTGCGCGGTTGATTTCATCTGCCAGCAGCAGGTTGGTAAAGATCGGGCCTTTGCGAGTTCTGAATTCACTTGTACGCTGGTCCAGAATTTCGGAGCCCAGAATGTCTGATGGCAGCAGGTCGATGGTGAACTGAATGCGCGAGAAGTTCAGATCCACCGTCTTCGAAAGTACAGACACCAGCAGCGTTTTGGCCAATCCGGGAACACCCTGCAGTAACAGGTGGCCTCCGGTGAATAGCGCGATCAGAGTTCGTTCAACAACGACATCCTGCCCGACAACTACCTTGGCCACTCGTTCGCGAATGGCTGTAATGAATTCACCAACTCGGGGGTTCAGAGTCGATGGCGCTGCCTGATCCATACTGTCGTCTCGTTACAAGATTACAAACCACTGGTGGAACTGAGTGGTCTCGTAAGCGAAAAGTTCGCCGCCCACGTCGAGTTTTAGTCTACGGACGCCTCACAGCAAAGGCAATCAATTTGGTGGAATCGCATCTCGGAGTCGCGACCCCAATCATAGGGTCCGGATATGGCAGAAAGCGGCTCGGTTACGGCATCGTATGTGGTCGTTGAACAAGCTGCCGGGATCGAAACCGCCGACCGCAGCGGACCGTACAAGTGTGGGGAGCTGCTGGAACGTCGCAGGGCTTGCTGGCGCCCCGCCGTTTGCGTCAGACCGCGCGTTCCTGGAGGCGGTGCTAAAACCGCAGATTTACCAGCATGCGGCGCGAGCAAGTGAATCCAGCCATTGCAAAATTTACTCGCTCGCGCGTCGTGCTGGTATAGACGAATTCACCGGAGCGATTTCAGGACATCTTTTCTGGCTGCGCCAGAAAAGCAGGCTGTGCCAGCATGTGATACCCGGTGTGTGAGGCGTTAGCCGACGATGCCGGTAAACGGGTGGCCCTCGTTCTGGTCGATCCGTTCGGGGCGGCCTTTGTCGTAGTACACGACTTCTTGGTGGTTCATTCCTAGTAACCACATGACTGTGCTGTGGATGTCGTGAACGTGCAGTCGATCTTCCACTGCGTGCAGGCCGAGTTCATCTGTTGAACCGATGGTCTGGCCGCCTTTTACTCCGCCGCCTGCCATCCACATGGTGAAGCCAGTGGGGTTGTGATCCCGTCCGTCGCCTTTTTCGCTCATTGGAGTGCGACCAAATTCGCCGCCCCAGATAACCAGAGTGTCTTCCAGAAGGCCACGTTGTTTCAGGTCCTGTAATAAGCCGGCCACGCACTTGTCGGTTTGCTGACAGAGGCTGGTGTGGTTTTTTTCGATGGCCGAATGAGAATCCCACTTGCTGCCGGCGCCGTGATAAAGCTGCACAAATCGGACGCCTCGTTCTACCAGTCGGCGAGCCAGCAGACACTGCCGGCCGAATGTCGCGGTCGGTTTTTCGTCCATCCCGTACATGGCCTGTGTTTCGGCAGTTTCGGCGGACAGGTCGACGGCTTCCGGGGCGGAAGTCTGCATGCGGAAGGCCAGTTCGTATCCGGCAATTCGAGCTTCCAGTTCTGTTTGCTGAGGTCGTTCGGCAGCGTGGCGACGATTCAGAAAGTCCAGCATGCCAAGCTTGCGCTGCTGAGCCGCTTCGTCTTCGCTTTTGGGCCGATTCAAATTCGAAATTGGATTGCCAGACGTATTGAACGCCGTGCCCTGATAGACGGCCGGCATGAAACCGGTTCCCCAGTTTCTAGTACCGTTGACGACGGCTGCGTCAGTGTCCTGCATCACGACGAACGCTGGCAAATTTTCGTTAACGCTGCCGAGGCCATAGGTGACCCATGCTCCCAGAGAAGGGCGTCCGGCAATCGGCGAACCGGTGTTCATGGAACACACTCCGCCCGCATGGTTGATGCCTTTGCTCCAGCAGGAACGAATCACAGCCAGATCGTCTGCGCACTTTGATGTGTGCGGCAACCAGTCGGAAATCCACAGTCCGCTATTGCCGTGTTGCTTCCATTTGCGTTTATCGGCCAGCAATGGCGAATTGACTTCGCCCATCGCAGTGACGGGTTTTTCAAAGGAATCCGGCAGCGACTGTCCCTGAAGTTTATGCAACAGTGGCTTTGGGTCAAACAGATCAATGTGACTGGGGCCACCTTCCATGAATAGAAAGATTACACTTTTGGCGTGAGTCTTTCGGTGTGGGACGACTGCTGCCGTTGAACTGACGTCAGCTTGAGCCGAACGACCCAGCATGGCGGCCAGTGGCAAAGCACCGAAACCCATGCCGGCAGTGCTCAGCATTTCGCGTCGTGAGTGATATGTGTTCATTGGGTCTGGCTATGTCTGGTGTGTCTGCAGTGCAGTATCAATCGATGTAAACGAACTCGTTGGAATTCAGAAGTACCTGGCATAGTTCTGCCACAGCCTGTTCCAGCGGGTTCAACGAAGGTCCGTCTGTTGAATTCAGTTGATGTTGATGCGACGTCGTGTCGGCCAGAGGCTGGTCGGCGTTATCGAACGTCCAAAACGCGATCGGCGATTCTGCGGCGACGATATCGGTGTTCAACTGTGCTGCGAACAGTTCTTCGACAGATTTTGCTGACAGTACTTTGTCGAAAATGGCGACTTGATCCAGTTGACCGTCCCAGCGCTGACGACTTTGTTTTGTGCGGCCTCCCAAAGCTACAGGAACCAGTCCGGTGATGCCTGCCGTTGTCTTGAATTCTACCTGAGCGAATGCCGGTTTGCCGTATTCTGTGTTCAAAGGCTTCAGGTAAAAATCTGCCCGAGCCTTTCCGCCGTCCGACTGTTCTACGCTGACGGCCAGCACATAGGTTTGATCTAGATCAGGACGCAGATTCGATGCGACAACTTCATAGCCTTCATCGCCCACCACCTGCAAAATCAGGTTGCGAGGTTTGTAGGCCGATTTTTCGCTGGTGATACCGATCGCCCAGCCGCGATTGCTGTTGTTGCTGTCCCATTGAGAAATGATGGTGCGGACCGTGGCGTCCGCATACAGCGAATCCAGCTTGAAGATTGCGATTGTCGTGAAAGGTGCTTTGATGGCCGGGGCGTTTCCGGAAGTTGCCAAAGGCGGCGGAGACTTGTCTCCAACTCGCAGAGAAGTTCCGGCGGATTCAACCAGTGATCCGAATTGTTCGAGCTCGTGAATACCTTCGCTTTGCATAGCATCGTTCATCAACTGCACGGCAACAGGAATTTCGGCAGATTCTATTCCGCGACCAATCGCGACGCGGAAAGCGGTTTCAGCAATAGCGGTCAGGTCTGTGTCTGACGATTCTTCAAGAACACGTTTGGCCATTGCCGCCGAACGTGTGCGAACCCATTCACCGTTCATCAGATTCAACGCCTGAGTTGGAGTTGTCGTGGTGCTGCGTTTGGGGATGCTGTTCAAGCCATCGACGCCATCCAGAGACTTCAGTAAGGCTTCCGGCTGATTACGCAGAACCTTCAGGTACAGCGATCTTCGCAGACTTGTGTGTTCCGCTGATGGTCCGCCCTGTTCGGAAAGCAGCTCACCAGAAGCCACCAGCATCGCGTCGCGAACCTGTTCTGCATTCAGGCGACCAACATCAAACCGCCATCGCAGCGCGTTAGCTGGATCAACTTTTTCTGCGTGTTCGGTATTAGGATGGAAGGCTGACATTTGCCATGTTGCGGAATTCAAAATTTGCCGATGCAGCCACTTGATGCTCCATCCGTTAGCCATAAATTCAGTTGCCAGCCAATCGAGAAGTTCCGGGTGAGTGGGGCGTCCGCCAAGGCTTCCAAAGTCGCTCGCTGTTGTGACCAGTCCTGTGCCAAAGTGGTGTTGCCAGATACGATTCACGATGACTCGCGCCGTTAACGGGTTGTCCTGGCTGGTGATCCAATTCGCCAGAGCCGTCCGTTGTCCGGTGGAATTATTGGCCGGGTGCAATGCGAAGGGAGACGGATCCAGAATAGAGAATCCGCCAGCGAGAACTGGTTTGCGGTTGGGATTGGCAGCCAGATGAATTGGCTGAGGAGTCGTGCTTAAATCTGAAACCGTCATGGCCGCTGGAAGTTTCGACGGTTCCTTGCCGGAAATTTCCGCGATCTCTTTTTCCAGTTCGTCGATGCGTTTTTTGTCTTCGTCTTTGATCTTTTGTCGTTCCTGATCAAACACAATCTGACGGTCGACAAGATCGGCCAGCTGCGCATCCAGGGACGTGCGTTCGCTGATTGGTTTTGCCATGATCAACTGGATGTCTTCAGGAAAGCGTTCAATGGCACCCTTGGCGGTACGTTGCCGATAGGGCCCGCGAATTTTTTCGAGCTGTGATCGCAGATCGGCGCTTTTTGCCAGCCAGGCCTCGTACTGTTGTGAGTATTGCTGTCGGTCTGCAAGATCAGCGGCGGGGATATCATCGCGAGGAGTCATTGTGCCGAAGCACGCCTGCAAACGATAATAGTCTTCCTGCAGGATAGGGTCGAACTTGTGGTCGTGGCACCTGGCACAGCCGACTCCTAAACCGAGGAACACTTCGCCTGTGACGTCGGTGACCTGATTTAAAATATCCTGCCACTGAGTGCGTGCGTCGCGCTGGTTGTATTCGTACAAATAGGTTCGCAGATATCCGGTCGCGACCAAAGCTTCTGCACTATTCGGAGCGACTTCGTCACCTGCCAGTTGTTCGGTCACAAACTGGTCGTATGGTTTGTCGTCGTTAAACGCGTTGACCACATAATCGCGGTATCGCCATGCATCGGGGCGGTAGAAGTCGGCTCGGAAACCATCCGATTCGGCGTATCGCACAATGTCCAGCCAGTAGCGGCCCCAGTGTTCTCCGTATCGAGGATCGTCCAGTAATGTTTCAACCAGTGCGGAATATTGCCTGGCGAACGATTCGGCGTCTGCCGCGGAGTTGGAATTGGTTTCTTCCGAACGATCTTTGGCAATTCCGGAAGCGAAATCCGAGAAGTCCTGCGGCGATGGTGGAACACCCAGCAGATCAAAATACAAACGTCGCACCAGCACGTCGTCTTCCGCTTTTGGAGCAGGTTGCACGTTTGCTGCATCCAGCTTTGCGGCAATAAATCGATCTACGCTGTTGTTGCCCCCGTGTATCGAACCTGTTGGCGGCGTTGCCTGCGTTAACGGCTGAAGGCTCCAGAAATTGAGTTCTTCGGGTAAAAACGTGGTGCCTGAAAGTCGCACTGAGGTGCCATCCAATTGGGGCCATGCTGCACCATCGGCGATCCATTGTTCGAGATAAGCGATCTCTTTGGGCGCGAGTGGTTTGTCCGGAGGCATTTCGAACGATTCGTAGCGCACTGCCTCCAGTAAGAGACTCTCGCCTGGTTTTCCCGCAACAGCTGCCGGTCCGGATTCTCCACCCTTCAGCAGTGTTTCCAGGGAGTCCAGTCGCAACTCGCCCTTTTGCTGATTTTCGCCGTGACACTTCACGCACTTTGTATGAAGCAGTGGGCGAATATGAGTTTCAAAATATTGGAGTTGCCGGGCGTGCGATTTATCCTGATCAGCTAACAGACTTGAGGACATTAGCGTGATGGCAACGATGCACAGGGCGGCTGGCGTAAACACGACTTGTGCCAACGTTGTAAGTGCGAATGTCTGATGCTGTGGAACTGGGGGCATGGCAGGTGGTCTTGACAGTCTGGGTGGGACTTTGAGGCCCTCAAGTCTACCCGGAAAGACTGCTAAAAGAACACCCGAAGCCTGAATTTCGACCGGGCGGAACAGTGGATCGATTCGGCATAGAGTGTTTGGGCAGTATTCGGCAGAAGAATGTCGGCTGGATGCGGCGTCGTTCACACCAACGGTGAGTCGGGCCGTGAAGTGCGCGTTTCACTGGGGTCGAAGACCTGAACTCGATTTCGTCCGTTGCCTTTGGCTTTGTACAATAGTGCGTCGGCCGCGGAAATAAGTTCGTCACATGTCGTAAACCGGATGCCGTTGCTTTCTGCAACGCCGAGGCTGCAGGTGACATTGATTGGCCCAGACTGCGTTTGAAACGTGGATGAAGAAATGGCGAGTCGGATTCTTTCTGCCATTCTTTCCGCTTTTTTGGTCGAAGTCCGGCGACAGGCGATCACAAACTCTTCACCACCAAACCGAGCCAGCATGTCGTTACTTCGGAGTTCATGGCGAATGCGTTCGCACAGAATTCGTAGTACCTCGTCACCGACAAGATGCCCATGCTGGTCATTGATGTTTTTGAAGTGATCAATATCCAGCAGGATTACGGAAATCCTGCTGATCGTTGTAGCGACACTGCTGTAGTTCTTTTTCGATGAGCGGTATCAGATAGCTGCGGTTAAACGCATTCGTAAGAGAATCTCGAATCATCAGTTCATGCACAACCGCATGGTAGTTGGCTTCTTCATCCGTGGATGACATGAACTTCAGAATACAGCCGCCAATGCGAATCAGCTCACCACCTTCCAGCGGCATTCGTCCACGCAGCAACTGATCGTTGACGTACGACCCGTTTGTGCTGTTCAGGTCTGTTACAAAGTAGCTTGCGCCGGCAAGGTCAATGGACGCGTGTACTCTTGAAACGGCATGATCATTGATCGTGATGTTGCAGTTCGTATCTCGGCCGATCAGTGTCCGGTCACGTCCGAGGCGGATCAGTTCAGAGTTACTGCTGGCGGGATAAATCTGCAGCAGGCAGCCTCTGCCTGGTTCGACCTGCGACGGCGCCATTATTCCGAATGCATCGGTGCACGTGTCAGCCATCGAAAAGCTGTTGTTCGAATTGTTTTCAGCAAAAATTACCAATATCGTCTCCACTGGAATGGGTTCGACGTCTCGCTCAATGATATTCAAATGAGTGAACGTCTTCTGGTTTTGAGCGATCGAGTTCGAACGCGTTCCTGTAAAAGTTCTTTTACGTCTATGTTGCGATTGCTGTAGATAACCAGCGTGACTTCGTTGCCGCAATGGTTGAATACAAGTTGGTCGGTGAAAGCCTTCATCATTACCAGGCCACGACCGCTCGACAGGATGCTCATAGGATCTTCAATGCGTTTGATCGCAGATGCTACATTATAGCCCCGACCTTCGTCGCTGATTGTGAACCATACTCCATACGGTGTGACAAGTTCTGTGATGCGAATCTCACGGTCCTTCCAGGGCGACTGCTGGCATCGCTGTTTGGCAAGGTCACTAAAGCGATTGGATCCGTCTTCCTTTAATTTTGAATCAAGTTCCAGATTGCCATGGTAGAAAGCATTTGCCAACGCTTCTTCAATTGCCATGCACACCTGGGCTGGCCCGGTGCTTAGCGAAATGCCGAATTCATCAATCGAACCTGTTAAGCGATCTCGAAGCACACCGACGCAGGAAGGTTGTGTCCCGGCAACAATTTCAGCGAGACGCAATTCCGCCGTATCGATCAACCTGACTTCTGAGAAGTGGTTGCCGCCGGCGCCATGAATCCGCATTATGTTTCCCGCCACCATTTCCATTGTCCTTCGCGACTTTAAGTCGACGTGTGAAGCAATTTGCAACTGTGAATGGCCTGATTTGCCACGCAACTAGCATTCCAAGCGTAGCTCATACAGATTGGCTCGTCGTCAAAAAACTAACCAAACGGTAGAGATTACCTTACTGTGGGTGGTCCCCACCGCGGAGTGTTCGATAACTGCGTCAGTTTGGTTTAGTGGTAGCGGATTTGGTGATAAACGAGCCTTTTTGTTGGGCATGGAATGTGCCAAGTGGAAGGGTGGCTCATGTTCTAAATACCACCGAATTTGGGTCAGTGACAGCGAATCGTGTGGTTTGTAGCGGAATTCTGCCTGTATGACGGATTCTGCAAAATCCGATTCCTTGACGAATCAGCTGGCTTAACAGCGGAGCACTCAGCGTCGACGTTTCTGTTGCCTAATTGCACAGGTCGTACAATTAGGCAGCGTGTTTTCCAGAGGCGGCCCTAAACTTCGCAGGCAGCCAGGCTGAGCAAGTGAATTCAGGCATTGCTAAATTTACTCGCTCGCGGGTCGTGCTTGTATTGGGAAGTTCGCCTAAGCGGTTTTCGTTCTGCTTCTGGCGTTCTGTAATGTCTTTGCCGGGTCGCCACTGCACGTTTTCACGGTGTTTTACGGTCAGCGATCATGCAATTGAGCTGATCCACGTTGATCTAGACAGCCACACTTCAGCGTGGAAGCCGTGTCAACTACATTACGACACCGACACTCAAACAGAGGAATACCTTGATGTCTTTAAAATTTAGAAGTGCACGTTTGTTCGCGATTGCACCAATTGCCGTCACGCTTGTAGCCGCAGTGTTCAGCCAGTGCTCAACTGCGTCAGCTCAGACTGTGAGGCCGACCACGATCACTCGATTGTTTTGGCGCGATCGCGAAACCGAAAAACTGTCGTACGCAGATTTAACCACGGCAAACAAATGGAATCTAAATCGAGGTTGGATCAAAGGGTTCCCGGCACTTGACGCTGCTAAGCAGTCAGTTGGTTCAATCAGCTACGCGGGTGGCATACTGATGGTTGGCGTGTGCCGTGGTGAAAATGACGGCCTTGACAGTGGTTGGCTGGCAATTGAATCAGGTGCTTTTGAAGAACCTCATGGCAGCCACAACCACTGGAAGTATACACGCGTTCCCGAAGTGAAAAGCAGGGAACTAAACACACAACAGGGCAACCCCTCGGCATTATCTGTTTACGACGACACGTTTTACCTGGCCAGCGAAGTCAAACACGGCTTCATTCAGGCTACGCCTCAACAGTTGAAAACGTACGGCTCGACCAGCACCGTTCGATCATTTCCAGGTGGTGGAGGTGGAGCACTGGCTGTTGTTGACAAGTCAGTCTGCTATGCCACATGGAATGATGCTGCCGGCGATGACGCAGGTCGAGTAGACGTGGTTAATCTTCAGGGCGGCAGAGGTGATCAGGTTTCGTACTCATTCAATCTTCCCAGCGGCTCGATTCAGGGAGCCACTGCGAATACCGGGAAGGTGTTTTTCGCGCCGGCGGATGGTATTTGCTGGGTCAATGCAGATACGTCCGCTTCGCAGACTGGTGTTAGTGCGACCGCAGTTTCGCTGGGGCAGGATGCAGATACCGGCGAACCACTGCGAACTTCAGCTTTTGCCAGTCAACGAAACTGGGTGATGTTTACAACCGGCAGCGGCAGCTCGTCGTCGTTTTGTTTGATCAATGCTGCTATGTCGGCACCATCGGTGGTTAAGCTGCCCATTTCAGTGGCCGATGGCTTGAGTCTCACAGATCCGCAGGTAGCGCTGTCTCTTGGAAAGCGTTACGCGTTTATGTTTCAGGATCGCATTGAAGCGGCCAGCAGTGTTCAGGAAATGCTGACGATTGTGGAGCTTGATCCGAATCGCGACCAGGACTTTTCAGACGCAGTTGTAAAGCTGACCATGCCGGTCGGTTCCAGCAAAGTCGATGGTTCGCACGGCCATCATTCAGTGTGTTTCGACGCGTATGGCCGACACGCAGTGATTACCAATCCGGGTGATGGCGTGCTGACGATTCTATCGCTGCAAAACATGAAGGTGCAGGCAAGGTTTCAGGTTGGAGGCGTACCGGAGGGTACAGTTGCAGTGGGCGCGGCCGAACACTTTCATTGATGAAACGAAACCGTCATGGCTTCGATTGCCTTGATCACTGACGGATCAGGTCGTTCAGAGTATTGATGGACGAAATGTTTTCTGCGCTCAGGTTTGTGGGCACGTGTTCGGGCAGAATCGAAACGTGCAGTCTCAGCAACTTGCGGGCTTCGTTTGCTTCTCCATTGGTTAGTCTGGATTTCGCCAGGCGAAACAAGGAATCGCCAACGACGGAATCGCGAAACTTCAGCTGAAAACGCGCATTGCCGAGTTCGTAATAGTCTTCCGGTTCGTCAGGAAGATACTGCAACATGGCTTCTCCATATTGCAGCTCACGTTGCGCGGCGTCTGATGTTTTCGGCCAGCAATGCAGACGCGCCAATAGACAGGCGTATCTTGCTTTAATTCTTTCCGGCAACGATTTTGCGGCAGGTAGACTGTTCAACGCGAGTGATGCCTGGCGTTGCGAAAAGGGCGGCAGGCTGCCTCGGGAATTATAAAAGGTGAACCCTTCCCACGAACAAAAGTACTCGTACGATTCTTCGGAATGAAACAGTTCGTGAGCCGTAGCGCGAAATTCACTAAGCGCGTTTGAGTATTCCGATAGCTTTGGTTTCCAGTGAGTGTCAGTAGCGTCTTCTGCATGGTGAGTGCGAACAGCAAAAGCGTGTAGCGGCAAGAAGTCCAGCTTAGTAGAAAACGTTTCATTGCCCAGCCAGCGATTCTCAAAATGAAAATTTCCCACGTCGTCCGCCAATGCAATCTGCAGCGGGGCGGAGTCTTCAGCATTATCGGCAACGGAATTCGTTGAGTTTACGGAGTTCAAATTAGTAATAGAGACGGTTGTCGCAACGATGCCGCGATTGTTGTGCTGCGAGTGAAGCTGAACCTGAGGTTCAGCAAAGTGATCGGAAAACGCGTCCTTAAAAAACGACTGCAGTTGCGACGAGTATTCGTGATCGTTGACTTCCAGAGATTCCGGCGCGTGGCCGGTCGCTTGCATTAACCAGACTCGTTTCGGTCCAGCGTAGGCGTTAGCAATTCGCAGCGTGCCGGAAGGTGGTAGCAACCGATCGTTGACGCCGTGTAGAAAAAAAACGGGCGACTTCAGACGCGTCACATTTCGCAACGGATCAACTCGACCAAGCAGTAATGCCTTCACGGAAGCCAGGGCAAACTTAGCTACCGTGTTGTCTTTGCGGATGTACCGTTCTGACAGGTGATCGATCTGTTCGTTGGGAATAAACGCGTCCTCAACGGCTACTGCTCCCGCCTGTTTTTCGGCAGCCACCGTTAAGGCCAGCACTGATCCGAGGGATACACCAAAAATGCCAATATCCTGCGGCATGCGTCCTCGACTGTCGATCAGAAAATCGAACGCAGCCAGCGAATCGGAAAGTAGCGAATTGATGCCCGCGGCTCCTTCGCTGTTGCCGAATCCCTGGTAGTCAAACAGCAGTACTTCAAAGCCCGCGTCCTGCAGAATTTTGGCATACGGCAACATCAGCGATATGTTGCCGGCATTTCCCATGCAGAACAGGATAGACTTTTGAGCGTCCTCGGCTTCAAACAGCCAGCCTCGCAGTTGATGCCCCGACGCATTGGTAAAGTAAACTTCATCAGCGGCCAGATGGGCGTCTTTCGGCTTCCGAAAATCGCCTTTCCATGGATGCAGGCACAACTGGCTGATGGGGTCTGACGTGGGGCGATTTCGTTCAATCTCTTCGGCGCGACCATCTGTCGAGAGCAGCGAAACGGTCAGAACAATGGTCGGAATGACTGCCGATACGTGTCGCATACGGAGACCTTTTTTAACCATAAACCGAGCGAAACGGCGAAGGAAAACGGCCCGTCGCCTGTGACGCTGCAGCCGAATCCTACCAATTGTTACTTCAGTTCCCCAGATCGTGATCTATTCCGGACGATCAATCGTCCGAGACGCGGCGATATTCTTCCCGCAAAAACGCTGTACGATTCGTACAATACGGAACGAATCAGCTATCTGCTGCACTGCACGGAGTGATTGATATAATTCTGCCCGCACCGTCCGTAAAGCAGACTTAAAAACATAAAAGGAACCGGAAATGAAATTAACTCGACTTGGAATGCTGTTCGTTTTTCCTCTGACACTGATGGCTTCGGGCTGCGGTGAACCCGCCGGGCCTCAAATGCCTGTGATGAAAGACGCACACGACCATGATCATGCACACGGGCATGATCATCCGGAAACGTTTGTTGGCGTTGTGGAAGAACTGGTTGAACTGCGAAATGCAATTCGTGACGGCTTTAAGGCGGACGACGCAGATGCGGCACACGGTCCTTTGCACGAAGTTGGTGAAATGCTGGCCGAAGTTCTTCCCACGGCGGAAAAAGAGGGACTTGATGCCGAAATGCTGAAGACAGTAAACGACGCTGTGAAGTCATTAACTGAGGCATTTACTGCTGTTGACACTATGATGCACGGTGGCGAAGGTTCTGAGTACAAGGACGTTTCAGAAAAAGTGGATGCAGCTATCGCTGTGCTGGTGGCAACATCCGGTGCCAGTGCTGACGGTCACCACGCTGATCACGGACATGCAGAAGAAGGCGAAGCGGGTCACGGCGAAGCGGATCACAAAGAAGACGCTGCCGGTGACCATGATCACGCAGAAGAAAAGAAGTAAAGTGGACGATTGATTCTGTCTGTGGAAGTTGTTCCAGCTGTTTAGGCTGACTGGTGGCCGAAAATATCGCTTTTCGTCTGGTGATAGCTGTCTTCCACAAGCCGGAAACAGTCACGTGTTTCTGCAAGTTGCTTCAAGCAAAACGAAGGTGCTGGGAAATGAAATCTGTCTGTCTGTTGTTTGGCCTCACGATGATCTGCTTTGCTGCAGGTTGCGGCGAATCCATTGAGCCAAAGATTTCAGCGTTGCGTCAGAAACTTGTTCTGAGCAGCGATCCCGGCGAACCCGTTTCTGTAGGAGCGATCCGGAAAGCTCTGAAGGCAGAAGACGCTCCTGGGGCTATGAATGTGGTGATCCGCGGCCGAATTTACATTGGCGACGCGTTACCGTGGGAAAACGGCAAGGCGGCTTTTGTTGTCACCGACGCCACGGGACACGAAGGCGAAACAGACCACGATCCTCATACATGTCCGTTTTGCAAAACTCACATCGAAGACTACTTCATGTTTGTGAGTTTTATGGATGACGATGGGAAAGTCGCGGAAGTCGACAGCCGCGAGCTTTTCGAATTGAAGGAAAAGCAACGAGTGGTCGTGAAGGGTAAAGCAACGCTGAACGCAGCTGACGAAGTTGTTATCACTGGCTCCGGAGTGTTTGTCGAAAAATAGCGTCCGCGTCTAACTATCAGTTGGCGAATTCGGCTTATTACCATCACCGTGTCTTTCTGATCGCTTCCTCGCCCAGTATCTGGCAAAGTCCCACAGCCCGGCGAATCGATATTTGCCGTCTACGTAGTGCTCAACGACGTAGAAGGCAAAATAATAGAAACGGCAAAAGCTCCAGATCGCAATCGATAGCAACAAGGCCGTTTGCCAATGCCATGATTCTGCCAACAGAATTGCTACGGATATGATTCCACATAGCAGAAACAGCCCGCCTTTCAGATAGATCACTCGAGGATTCTGCAGATCAGCCATGGTTTGAACCTTCTGGCGAAACGTTTCTGAAGCCGGCCCGCAGCAGGTATCCCAGTGGTCTGCACCGAGAGAACACCACTTAATTCACGTGAGCAACTGCGGCCGCGTTTCTTACAGAACACTCGGGGTGACGGATTTGTTTATATCCGTCGAAATTGGCGTTGCCACTGCGTCAACGGTGACTCCAAAAATGCGGCCATAGACCAGATAGAATGTTGGTACCAGTACCAGCACCAGCAGTGTCGAAAGCATCAATCCAAAACACAGACTTGTGGCCATGGGAATGACCAGCTGAGCCTGAAAAGACGTTTCCATCAGAATGGGTAAAAGTCCCACGACGGTTGTTAAAGATGTCAGCAGCACCGGGCGGAAGCGTCGCTGCCCAGCTTCGATCACAGCGAGTTCCAGAGGGATTCCGGATCGCGTTCTTGAGTTAATAAAGTCGACCAGCACGATTGAGTCATTCACAACAACTCCCGTCAAAGCAACCAGTCCCAACATGCTGAAC
Organism: Fuerstiella sp.; assembly: GCA_041689795.1. Lineage (GTDB taxonomy): Bacteria > Planctomycetota > Planctomycetia > Planctomycetales > Planctomycetaceae > Fuerstiella. Next base: position 43,000 of record JBDNFN010000083.1, read on the forward strand.
AGTGTTAGAGGCAGACCCATGAAGGCATGCCCCAGAATGGCTCCGACGATTCCGAATGGAATAACGGCCATCACAACCAACGGCTGCCCGTAGGAATTAAATTCGACGGTCAATAGAATAAACATTGCCAAAAGGGCCACACCCAGGCCCGTCATCAGGCTGGTGACGCTTTCTGTGTCCTGTTCCTGCTGGCCTTCCCAACGTACTCGAAGACTTGGAAACTGTTTCTGAAGATCGGGCATGAATTTTGTGCGAAGATCAGCCACGATGTCTTTTGCATTCGCTTTTTTCTCGTCCACGTCGGCGGAAATTGTGATTGAGCGACGCTGGTTAATGCGGTTGATTTCGGAATAACCGCGAGTAATGTTTACTTCTGCGAGTTCGGTGATGGGACGTTGAATACCGTCGCCCGTGTCGACTCGAATGTCGTCGAAATTCGCCAGCGAGTTTCGATCTTCTTCGGGATAACGAACCATCAGCTTCACTTCGTGGCGGCCTCGTTGCAGACGCATCACTTCTTCGCCGTAGTAGGACGCTCGAACGGTACGAGCAATATTGTCCAGCGGCACTCCCATGGATATCGCTCCCGGTTTCTCCGTGAGCTGCAGTTCCCACTTGCCGGGACGAGAATCATCAGAAATGTCTTTCACGCCGGTAAATCTGGCCAGTTCAGTTTTTGCCAGTTCCACGGCGGCTTCCAGATCGGCCATGTTTTCCGTGGCTGCCAGCAGTTTAAATTCGATCGCTTTTCCGCCGGGGCCACGTGCCTGCGAACCGAAGGTCAGCGTTTCGATGCCAGGGATTGCACCCACAGCAGTTCGCCATTCGTTTACAATCTGTTCGCTGCCAATCGTGCGTTTGGAGTTGTCAACCAGCTGTACATGAACCTTGCCGACGTGTCCGCCAGTTGTCGTTTCGCCGCCACTTGAACCACCGTTGATTGTGACCGAGCCCACCATGCGATGAGTCACCATGATCAGTGGATTTTCCGGTGTTGAATACTTTGCGTTGATGTCCTGAATGGCGTTTTCGATCTTCAACGTGGCTTCGTCCGTGATGCGACTTGGCGTTCCATCGGGGAAGATCACATTTGAAATTACTTCTGGCGCATCAAGTTTCGGGAAGAACACCTGAGGCACCACGCCGCTTTTTACAAGGCTGACTGTCAGCAACACAATGGATGTCGCCGTCGAAATAGTGATGGCCGGATTGCGAACGGAAAAACGAACGGTCGGCGTGTATATCCTGAAGATTACGAAATTCAGAATTCGATTTGTGAACCGATTCAGTCCAGCTGTCAGGAAGAAAGGTTTCTTTGATCCATGAGCCAGGTGGCATGGCAGAATGAACGTGCTTTCCAGGAGAGAAATCACCAGCATGGCAATGACGGCCATTGGCAGCACGGCAAAGAACTTGCCCATGACTCCCGTCACAAAAAACATCGGCATGAATGCGAAGATTGTTGTGGCGATCGATGTCGCCACAGATGGGACAACCTCCACGGTGCCGTCAACCGCTGCTTCAAGCATTCCTTTGCCCAGTTCTCGATGAGAATAAATATTTTCTCCGATTACGATCGCATCGTCAACGACAATGCCCAGCGCAATCAGGAAGGCAAACATCGACAGCATGTTCAGAGTCTGGTCGAACTGCCATAGCACAGCGCACGCTCCCAGAACAGACACAGGGATTCCCAGTGCCACCCAAAATGCCAGGCGAAGTTCCAGAAACATAGCCAGCACGATAAACACCAGAATCAGGCCCTGACCGCCGTTGCGTTTCAGCAGGTCCAGTCGGTCACGCACGTTGACGGCGCTGTCACCCCATGTTGTGAATTCGTAACCCGCAGGCAGTTTGTGCGTCTTGACGTAATCATTGACCGCATCGGCCATCGCCAGCAGGTCTTCTCGTGCCGCTGCTTTTACAGATACCGCCAGGCCCGGATTGCCGTTGATTCGGCTAATCGAAACCGTATCAACAAACTCATCTTTGACTTCGCCAATATCGCCGACAGTCAATACAACGCCGTCCCGCTGGGTAATCAGCGGAATTTCCGCGATGTCTTCGCCAATGGTTCGTTTGCTTTTGCCTCTCAGAAGATATGTTTCGCCACGATCTTTGATATTGCCGCCGGGCAGTTCCAGATTTCTCGCCCGAATTCGTCGTCCGACATCGGTCAGGGTCAATCCGTATTCTCGCAGCGAGCGTTCCGGAATTTCAACGTCGATCTGATAACTGCGTTCACCGACAATGTCGGCGACGGAAATCTGTGGAATCAGCAACAGGTCGTCGCGGACACGTTCGGTGATTTCTCGTAGACGCAGTTCAGAATCGGCCGCTTCCGAATTGTTACAGATGATGCCAACGGTGATGGCCGGATTTCGAATTGTGACCTGTTGCACTTCCGGTTCTTCAGCCAGATCCGGAAAGCTGGGAATGCGGTCGATTTCTGACTGAATTTCATTCAGAACTTTTTGAACGCTTGGTACGTCGGTCTTCACTTCAATGACCACGTTGCCCGCGCCTTCACCGGCGACGGACGTCACTTTTTTAATGCCATCGACAGATCGGACGGCTTCTTCGATCTTCTGGCAGATGCCGCTTTCCACTTCCTCCGGGCTGGCACCCGGGTAGGGCACCGCCACAAGAATAAGTTCCAGATCAAACTGAGGAAACTCTTCGCGGCGCAGGTTCAGACCTGCCAGGCAACCAACAACCAGCAGGCCGACCATCAACGTGTTCATCGCGGGCGTTTGACGAATTGCCCAGGCAATCACCGATCTCATTCTGATGCCTCCGCCGCAGCGTCTGTCGGTTGTGAATCAGTGGGTGAGGCTTTCTCGGGCAGTTCACCATCTTCTTTCAGCGACATGCCTTCCTGTACAGCAGCCAGAGGCGAAATGATGACTCGGTCACCATCAACCATCCCACTGCCATCACGACGAATTAGCGCGATTTCGCCTTCTACATGAGCCAGAGTTACGTCCACGATGTCCAGTTGCCCATTTCTGTTAATCCAGATCTGCCCTCCCGGCCGTACGGCTTCCAGCGGAAGTTTCAGTAATGCCAGAGGTGATTCCACGGGAACTCGAATCGCGACAAACATGCCGCTCAACAGCGTTGGTGGAGAAACGGACGCCCGCCCTCCGGAACTGTCGTGCACGCGAGTCTTCCGAGGTTCCGGAACCAGAATTCGGCAGGGAAACGTCCGCGTGTCGCGGTCCATGCCCGTGCCTTCGATGCCAGCAATGTGGCCGTCCCAGATCGTTTCTACACCTTCAAATTTGTAGCCAACTTCGCATTGAATGTTCGGCAGATTAATCGGGTCGCCGCTAACAACGAGCGGTTCGGCGGTCTTGTTGCCAATGGCATGCTGTTGCCAAACCCAGGCCAGTTCTTCGGCTCGCAGTTTGGTTTTGACTTCCATCTGGCTGCTGTCGCTGATGTGCACCAGCGGTTCGCCTTCTTTGATGTAATCGCCTTCTTCAACCAGGTCGTCAACAATTCGACCTTCCAGCGGAGACAACACTTCGCAGCGTTCCAGATCCACTTTGGCTCGGTCCAGCTGGCTTTGCACCAAAGCTCTGTTGGCGGCTTTTGTTTTTTTCTGCTGAGCCAGCGAGCGTTGCTGATTGCGGAGCGTCTGCAATGCATTCCGGGCAACCAGTTCCTGCTTCATGGCGGCTTCGACTTCTGTATCGTTGGCCGTTCGTCGAACCTGCAGTTGCTTCATGCGTTCCAGATGATTCTTCTGCAGTTCCCAGTCTTCTTCCGTTAGCTTGACCATCTCGACGGAATTTTCGACCTCGACAGCCACTGCGTTGAGTTCTTCTTCGGTTTGTAGCAACTGAGCCGTCAGTCGGTCGATTTCCAGTTGATAATTTGTGCTATCAATTTTGAACAGCAGATCACCTTTTTTGATGAACGTACCACTGCGAGATATTTCGGCCTTTTGCACAATTCGGCCGGTGACCTCCGTCCCGACTGTGACGATGCGATACGTGACCGCTTCACCATCCAGATCAATATTAAATGGCTGGTCCCACGCGGTGATTATGGCGGTCACCACTGGCGTCGATTGATCGGTCACGGCCATTTCCTGAGTCGATACTTCCGGCTTCTTGCCAAACCAGTATAACCCGAAAACGCCGGCTGCCAGGATCAGTACAGACACGATCACATTTGTAACGATCTTCACACTTTACTCCCGCTCAGACCTTTATTGGATGCCGCTCTGGGCACCATTCCCTGCAACAATATATCTACCATGCAAGCCACATACTCGTCGCGCGAATGCCCGGTGGGATGCTTCCCCAGCATATCTGTCAACATCGCTGGCCCGTGCATCGACGTCAGCATCATCATCGCAGTTGCTTTGAAGTCGATTGGACGAATCAGTCCGCGTTCAGCGGCTCGCTCTAACCATCCGGATAGCACACGAAGATCAACAAGTGGTGGAGGTTCGGCGTGTTTTTCCATCATTTCCCGAGGATCCAGATTGCTCCATCTGAGTACAGACATCCGTCGCGAAATGTCCACGAAAAATTCAGCCAGTTCATGCAGGATTTCAGACAGTTGATCACTGAAAGGGCGATCGTCCGGGCCTGCTTCAACTGAAGGAATCCACGGTGCATCTCCGCAGGGAGCCACCGCTGCCAGCATCAAATCATGCTTATTGTTGAACCGCTTGAACAAAGCCTGAGGCGAAACTCCCAGTTTTTCTGCAATTACGTCCGTCGATACAGACGGCCCGTGCTCAAGAAAGCATTCGAGCGCCGTTTGCAGAATTTGATCGTCAGAAATCGTTCTCGGCCGAGCCAACAGGTACTCCAGAATAATTAGTTACTTAAGACTAACTTACTGCCACCGGGCTGAACAGAGGATTGTCCCCAAATTTCACATCGCCAACGAAACTAGCGACGCGACTTCCACAGGCATGGCAACGTCGGAAGTAGTCCCCAGGACCACACTGTGGTTGGTATTTCCCGCCTGCAGATGGTGGCGATTCCCCTGTTGTGCTGCAACGACAGTCCTTTGAAGGCGGAACTACGAGCCTCAACGTTTCGGGCTGATCCAACGCAAACTCAGCCTGACAGCTCCCCAGCGATTCTGCTCTTAGCAGTCCCTCTGCTCGAATTGCCTTGTTCTCAAAGATCCTGCACCGTCTGGACTTCCGCGCCCAAGGGGCTATCCTGATTTGCGTAATAAACACCTACGGAACTGTAAGCAGGACCACTGATGGGCAACTCCGTAAAACTGACGGTCCTGATCGCTGTGTTGTTCCACCTTCTGTGTCATGTTGCCGCCGCGCAGGATGCGGACGCGGCCAGGGTGGAACTTGGTTCACGGACCGCAAAGAATGGGTTTCGTAACGAAGATGAAATCCGGGACAAATTCAATAACTGGCAAACAGACACAGATGCACGCGATTGGCTGGCTTCGATGGGCTACGACTTCGCTTCAATCAACAGCGTGACGGCAGCAAAACCCCACGGCGAAAAAGCCGACGTGGAAGTGACGGTTCGCACAAAGTCAGCTGAACGTGTCGAACGTATTTCGATAAAGCTGGTCAGCAGTTCAAACGGCTTCAACCAGATCGACAAACGCTGGTTGGCTGTGTACGCAAAAAAGTGGAACATGCCAGCCGATGTAGTGGCCGGTTTGAAGCTGTTTGTTGGAGAAACTCGGCCGCAGAAATCCGGGCGTCATCCGGAACGCATGTATCTAACGGAACTCGACCAGAAGACGCAGCAGGCCGTGCTGAAATTTTTCAAAGCGCACAAGCATGAAATCGTCTCGGATCTCCTCGCTGGCGATGGGCCTCACGCCGCGAACAGGTTTATGGTAACGCTGAAGTCATCTGATGAACCAAAATGGCTGATTAGATCGACAAAGGACACGGTCAGATTTTTTGGCGAAGGTGACGTAGTTCTCACTCGCGCCGGCAACTTAAAAATTGGCCGCATCAGCCTGCAGAGAAAAGGCGGCGACAATGGTCGAGAGACCGCAAAGATGCTGCAGTTTAAACTCAACCCTGCTCAGTTGTTCGACATGAAATAGCCGTAGAAACTATTGTCGGTGCCAACCATGTTTCTTAGCCCATCATGCAGGCGATTACCGACGACCTTCTGTTCCGATGGCCAGTGAGCTTTATCCGGTTCTTCCGGTGCCACATAACGAGCCTTGATTTCGGCTTCTGGCAGCTTTGTCGCTGCCAGCAGTAAATCGGGATCAATAGACGCAGAATCAAATCGTCGATGTTTCAGGTGCCAGCCTGCACCTGAAAAAAATCGGCATCAGAACCAGCGTCAAAGTTCCTTCGGGCACCAGAAACTGAATCGTCTTTTCCACCCAGTCGTTGGTGTCGTTCTGCGTATACGTCGGCGCTGGTTGCGCAAGTTTTTGGTCGTCGCGGCCCAGGCAATTCAGCATCAAACCATGAATTTTGCCAGTCTTTTAGGGCGGAGATTAGCTGCTTCCATGTGAATTCAATCGCTTCAACACCATCAGGAATATTGATTTCCAGATACAGCATCACCATCTGATCCGACTTTGAACTACTGAGTCGCAGAAATTGAGTTCCGTTTTCTTCAACCTATGTTCCGTGTTCAATCGTGGTCCAGCCGTCCGGCCACTGATTGCTGTTGGCATCGGTTTCAAAGCTGCCGTTCAGTGCCAGAGAAGCATGTTCGTCTGCTCAAACACCCGATGCCGTTAGCGGAAACGTCAGACGGAAAAGTATTGTGCGTGAAAATTGCATTTGAAGTTCGCTTCAACCATTCAGTGTGAGTCGGGTTCGCCATGAACTGCGAATACTCCGCCGCCCGGCAGTCGTAGTGCCACTGCATTTGTCGACCCTTAGCTGCGAATCAAAGCAACGTCATCCTGCGGACCACGCGGACGGCGCGCAAGAGTGTAATGCTGCTTTGTAGGAACTGTCTGGTCAGACTTAAGCCTGCATGACCTCCGTTTGTTTTATCATTTCGGTTGGTCGGTTGTATGGCGTCCACTGCCGTGCCAAACTGGATCGCCGTTGAGACGTTCAACGGTTGACAAATCATTCCATCCTTGAACTTTGAGTATAGTGAAATGGCAAAAATCGAACTGAAAGCAAACATTGAACTCGGCGTAGTTCCGACTCATATTAAATTCGTCGGCGGTCTGGTGCCTGATGAAAACGGACGGCTTCCTCGAGGCGAAGACGGGCGACTGCTTTCTGTTGCTGAATTGGCAAAGCTGAAGGAAATGTCGCCGGTTGCTATCACAGCCGCCCAGGTGCCACAGTTTCCAGGTGTTAACGATCAGGATACACGCGATCTGTACGGCGGTATTCGAGAACTCGGAATGAAACCGTATATGATCATGATGGTCGCGGGCGGAAATCCGATGAACCCCGCTGACGAAGATGCCGTGTGTAAGATGCTTGTCGATGGACTGAACATCGCCAAAGCCTTGAATGTCGAACATGTCGCTTCAACTTCCATCGAAGAATGGATGAAGCCCGGAGCCGTCACTCTAACCGGTGCAGACTTCGAAGCCGCGGTGGCTCAAAACGTAAAGCTGCATGTTCGTGCTGTGCGTGAAGCCGAAGTGCTTGGCAGTTGTGTCAAGGGCTGGCACATTGAGTTTCTGCGCGGTATCGAGTTCATGACGTTTACTGACGTTGGCAAAGCGTGGCAGATCGCTAAGGCAGCTAACGCTGAGCTGGGCCGGCCGTTCTTCAAAATTCTGGTTGACGCCGCTCATTGCGGTGACTCGGTTCTGTCGATGCAGGAGAACGCAGCGATCGTCAAAGAGATGGCTGCCGCTGATGGATTTAGCATGTTCCATGCGTCTTCAAAGACGACACGCGGATGCCTGTCCACCGACGATGGCTGGATTGGCAACCTGCTGACCGAAAGTGCGTCAACCGGCAAACTGGAAGTTGTGTTTGTGGAACTCTTCCACCACGAAGACCCGGCTCTGGAAAGCCTTCGCGTTGCCGACCCTCGCCACGGCATCGACACAACTGACGGTCGCACCTATTCAGAAGCCGTCTGCGATGGGCTCGAACAAACCGCTCGCCGCATCAACAACCTCGTTGCTCGCGGGATCATGTCGTAAGCCATAACCGGCCAATGGCGTGGTGACCTGGCTTTGATGACAGGTGCCACGTCACCGAAGTTGCGGGTTTGTTTCCGTCAAAGGGATAATCGTGTTTGTTGTGGTTTGCATTGCACACGCTTCCCGTTTTGCATCGCTCGGAGATTGTTTTCATGTTGCGATTTCGTACTGCCGGTCTGCTTGCTGCTGTGCTGTTTTTTCCGGCAATGTCAGTTGCTGAGTTGAAGTTGCCGGCGATGTTTTCGGATGCGATGGTGTTGCAGCGTGATCAACCAGTCCGGGTCTGGGGGTGGGCGACCGCCGGAAGCGAAGTTTCTGTGCAGTTAGGTGTTCAGAAGCGGACCGCGAAGACTGATGGCAATGGTCGCTGGGAAGTTGATTTGGGCGCCATGGCAGCGGGTGGCCCTTATTCGGTCGTTGTTGCAGGTGACGGCGGCAGGGTGGCAATCGACGATGTGCTGGTCGGTGAGGTCTGGCTGTGTTCCGGTCAGTCCAATATGGCGATGACTGTGAATCGAGCTAAGAATTCTGAAGAGGAAGCGGCAGCGGCGAAATATCCTCAGATTCGTATGTTTAAGGTTAATTCGGGGCATTCACAGGAACCTCAGACAACGTGCAGTGGCGAATGGGCGGTGTGCAGCCCGGATACTGTCGGCGGTTTTTCTGCGACGGCTTATTTCTTTGGCCGTCGACTTCACAAGGAACTGAACGTACCGATCGGTCTGATAAATTCCTCGGTGGGTGGCACGTCTGTGGAATCATGGACCAGTCTGCCAGCTCAGGCCGACGTCGCTGCGATTCAACCGCGGCTAAAGGCATGGAACACAGAAGACGCCGCCTTCGACGAAGTCAAAGTCATTGCGAACTACGAACGATTGCTGGCGGCCTGGAAGAAAAAAGCAGTGGCAGCAAAGACAGCCGGCAAAACGGCTCCACGAAAACCAACCTCTCCCACGCGGCCACGCAACGACCGGAACTATCCGGCCAATTTGTTCAATGGCAAGATCAATCCACTGGTTGGCTACACCATCAAGGGAGCCATCTGGTATCAGGGCGAAAACAGTTCAGGCCGAGGCTTCTCACACCTGTATGGCGACCAGTTAACAACGCTGATTAAAGACTGGCGAGATCGCTGGGGGCAGGGCAATTTTCCGTTCGCATGGGTTCAGCTGCCAAATTTTCTCGATTCTCAGACTCAGCCGTCACAAACAGACGGCTGGGTGCTGGTTCAGGAAGGCATGTTGAAAACGCTTTCGCAGCCACACACGGGAATGGCGGTCACAATTGATGTTGGTGAAGAAAAAGACATTCACCCGAAAGACAAACAGACTGTCGGCCATCGCATGGCTCAGTGGGCTCTGGCGGACATTTATCAAAGAGACATGTTGGCGATGGGGCCGATATATCGCAGTTCACAAATCAGCGGCAACGAAGTAATGGTCGAATTTAAATACGCTGATGGTCTTAAATCCAACGGCGATATAGTGGCTGGCTTTGCCATTGCCGGAGCGGACCGGAAGTTTGTTTGGGCGGACGCGAAAATTGTCGGCGAGAAAGTTGTCGTGAGCAACGGCAAGGTGAACAGCCCCGTTGCCGTTCGCTACGCCTGGGCCGCGAACCCGGTGTTCAGCCTGTATAACTCCGCTGAGATTCCCGCGTCACCATTTCGAACCGACGACTGGGAAGAACGCGCCCAATAAGCGGGCCGTGATGCCTCGGCGGGCGGTAGCGATGAGCGACGGGATATGTTCACCACGTCGCTCCGCCGATCGCGATTTTAGGTGCATTGGTTAGGCGGTAACAGGAATCGCAGCGACGCAGCGACGGCATGTCGGCAGGTTTGAGTGCACGCTGCCAGGTTGTGAAGTCCTTTTCACGGCTTGTTCGTGATGAGAGGCTTAGCCGTTGATTTACGCGGCGACGGCGCGTGTGGTTTGCCGTTGCGAGAGAATCTGCCGGGCTGCCTGCATTTCAGGCGGGTCCGGAAAGTCGTGGCGGCCCGTTGCGATTTGAACGATGGCTTTGATCGTCCGAAGTATCAGACTTACGTCATAAGTCAGCGACGCATCTCGAAGATAGACGGCTTCCAGAGCCAGTTTCACCGGCAGCAAATCGCGAGCGTAGATTTCTTCCGGGTTATCGCCGACCAGCATTTTTTCGCCGTGCGTGTAGTTGTAGATGCTGCTGACTCCGGCCAGCCCAGGCCGCACCGCCAACGTTGACAGACCAAGTTCGTCGTAGAATCGTTCTACGTTGATCTGGTCTTCCGGCCTTGGCCCAACGATGCTCATATCGCCGCGGAGAATGTTCCACAGCTGAGGCAATTCGTCGAGCTTTGTTTTTCGCAGCAGGTTTCCAAACGCAAAGATTCGTGGATCGCCAACTCCCGTAACCGCACTGGCATGTTTCCCCTGATCAATGTGCATCGTACGCAGCTTGAACAGGGTGAAGGGCGTACCGTTAATTCCCACTCGTTTGGGGAAATAGAATGCCGGTCCTTTGCTGGACAGGCGCACTCCGATTGCGGCCAGCACAATCACCGGACCAAGAAACAACAACGCAGTTGCTGACGCTGCAATATCAAAAAGGCGTTTGACCATTTCTTAGCGTCCTTCGCACTGTCATGAAAACTTCGGCGTGTTCCATACAACACTGATTGCCCCACGCCGCACTTCGATGAGCCAACGCTTCCAGTGATCGAGGGTGCGGGTACGGACGCACTTCGCTTTTGTAGCATGCCATGGCGGCCAGTTTTTGCTGCAGCGTAGATGTGATATCAACCCATGTGTCGGGGATGAAGGTTCTGGGATACGCCCATTCGGTGCTGCTGGCGGTGTCAAAGGCATAAATCGCTTCGATGAATTCTTCCATCGGTCGAGTCGCCACCAACATGGCCTTGAACAGTATTTCATGGTCACGATTGATGTCGCCACCATACTGCGTGTAAACGATGTTCGGTCGCACATCTTCCACCACTTTTTCTAGTGGAGTGATGATGTCGGTCAGCGTAAACGTATCCAGTTTTTGGTCCGGAAACTTCAGTGTGCGAGCCTCTTTTACGCCGAGTACTCGAGCAGCTTCCTGAATGTGATTTTTTTGGCCCACGCCATCTTCGCCATAGCGCAATGATTCGCCTTCGCACACAATCACAGATGTGACTTCGTCGCCATTCGCGGTGTGCAAAGCCACGGTGCCGCCGCAGCCCAGCAATTCGTCATCGGGATGAGCGGCAATCACCAGGACGCGTTTGGGTTTTGTTGCAGGAACAGACATTTAGATCGTTCGTGTAGCAGTAGACGTTGTGATGGCGAAAAACGTGAAGCTGTTAATATCGAGTGTGGCTGTGGCCGGTGAGCAATTATTGGCTTAACCGGCTTGTTAAGCAGGTCAGCAGTTTGGGAAAGTTTGAATTTCAATTGCGATTAAATGATTTCTGGAAAACACTGTTAGTTATGGCGTTGTTAAATCCAATGTTTACCCATGTCCAATTGGAAGGTGTTCACGTTTGGTGATTTTTGCGAATTCTGCTTTCAGGCCGCACTGCTGAGTCGTTTGCCGGTCCAGTCCTGTTCGCTTAATTCGCGACCTTGCAGAACTCGCCCGCTGGCGTCTTCTATGTCCAGCAGCAGGATGGCCCCGTCATTGGTGGCGACTAAGATTCCGCATGCGTTTTGTTCAGGGCTTCTGACCGAGCCCAGCACTGTGCCGGGCGTGGCGACAGACTTCGGCAATGGAATCATCGCAGCATTCCAGATGCGATACGATTCTCCGTTTAAAACTGCGAACGCTCCTGGGTACGGTCGAGCCAAAGCGCGAATCAGATTATAAATTTGGCAACTGGTCTGGTTCCAATTGACGGTGCCGTCTTTGGGTCGACGTCTGGGAAGTATGGCTTCGCCTGTTTCCTGCTGAGGCGTCCCTGGGGATTCACCGAGTTCAAGTCGCTTGAGTAAATCGATCAGCATGTCGGTGTTTGATTCGGCGACGCGATCATAGATTGTAGTGCAGGTGTCATACGCTGAAATTTTGAACGCACGTTGATCAATCAGGTTTCCCGAATCAACGCCTTCAACGAGCCAGATTAACGAGTTTCCTGTTTCCGGTTCGCCATTGATGATGGCCCAGTTAACGGGAGCACTGCCGCGATTGTGAGGCAACAGCGATGCATGAGCGCCGACGACTCCGCTGCGTGCCTGCCGCAACGCTTCGGCGCCCAGGATCTGCCCCCAGCCGAGCACGACCAGCAGGTCGCAGTTCCATGAAGTCAGTATGTCGACACTGGCTGGTTCGTTGACGTTTTCGACTTCGAAAACAGGGATTTCGAATCGTTCACAGACCGAGTCATAATCCGCCGATCCGCAGCGTCGATCGGCCTTCTGTTGTTGAAGTGTCATCAGTCCGACTACTTCATAATCAGCCGCGCATACTGCTTCCAGTGCCGGAATGCCCTCAGCGTGAACTCCTATCCAGCCAATTTTCATAGCAAAACTCCATTTCATAGCCAATAACAGCGATCCATGCAGGTGAATTGGATATCGAAACGGGATACTGAGTCAATGTCGATTCGCTCCAGCGATCCAAAGCCGGCGTCGGGTGACCTTTCTGTGGCGCGTTAGCCATGCCGATCAGGGCAACGAGGAAATCCAGCCGCGTCACGCAAACGGACGGACAGCGTATGCTGCACATGGCTGCGGTGACTTTGAGCATTCATTGGCATTTCTGTGGTTCAGATCGTTAACATTAAAATGCGGTGAGTACTTTGTTTTCTCCTCTGCCATCCCGAGACTTCTGCTACAGAAATTTCCTAATGCAAGTCCGAACTTCCAGCCTGCTGCTTTCTGTGTTTGCCTGTTTGTTTAGCAATGCAGGTTCTTCAAATGCAGCTGATGCCAAAATAAAAGTGTTTGTGCTGACCGGGCAGTCCAATATGGAAGGCAAGGGCAGTGCGGCTCATTTGGACACGTACAAAACTGATCCGTTGATAAAGGACACTTATCATCTGCTGAAAAACGGCGACGAATGGGCCGTGCGAGATGATGTCTGGATTACGTACCCAACCAAAGCTGGCGGTGAAAAGCACGGGCCTCTGACCGTGGGCTATGGAACAAAGGGCGATGCTTCGATTGGTCCGGAATTTGGTTTCGGTCACACCGTCGGCGAAGCGATTTCGGATCCCGTTCTGCTGGTGAAGGTTGCCTGGGGTGGGAAAAGTCTGGCCGTGGATTTTCATCCGCCGAGCGCAGGTTTGCCGCCGGAAGCGACGTTGCAGGAAACTCTGGAAAGGCTTCAGAAGAAAAATCCCAACGCCACAATCGAAGAAGTGCGGGCGACTTACGGTCATTACTATCGACTGCTGGTAGAAGAAACGCAGAAGTCGCTGTCTGGCATAGGAGACATGTATCCCAAGCTTGCTGGTCGCGACTACGAAATCGCCGGCATTGTCTGGCACCAGGGCTTCAACGATGTGATCAATCGAGATCTGAAAGCGAACGACTACGAAGATTACAAGTTGTGGTTGCAGACGTTCATTAAGGATCTTCGCAAAGATCTGAATGCCCCCGACGCTCCGTTTGTTATTGGTGAACTCAGTACGGGCGGAATTCCAAGTCGAGGCACGTTTCAGGTTGCTCAGGCGGCTGCTGCTGATCTGCCGGATTTCAAAGGCAACGTCATGTTTGTGCCGACCGCCGAGTACTACGACACCAAGGCTCATGAGATGTACGAAAAAGATTACTGGAAGGGAACTCCGGAACAGAAAGCAGAATGGGAAGCTGTCGGTAACGATCGACCGTACCACTATCTTGGTTCCGGCAAGACGTATTACCTGAAGGGGCAGGCATTCGGCAACGCGATTCTAAAGATGATGTCACCGTAGCTGTTTTTCAGGCCGAGATTCAGTCGCCGAACAACGCTAGCCAGTACCTGGTGGTCGTGGCCAAATTCGACACCCAACGCTTATCAGCGAGCATTCTTTATTGATCACCGATTACGGCGGGATGGTGTCCAGCTGTTGCCAACGGCCGCTTCTGGCTGGGAAACCAGGGCGTTTCCTGCAAAACTGCTGCTGTCCATGAAATCACTGCACAGGGAAAAGTTTAATGAGACATCTTTGTTTTGTCTTAGTCGTGTTAACGATACTGTCGGTGAACACTTACGCGTCCGACCATCCCAACCTTGTATTCATGATTGCTGATGACTGCACGTATCTGGACATGGAAGTGTATGGCGGTCAGGCGAAGACACCGCGTCTGAATCAGCTGGCAAAAGAAGGCCTGCAATTTTCGAGATGCTTTCAGGCGGCTCCCATGTGTTCGCCAACACGTCATAACATTTATACGGGCATCTATCCTGTCAAGTCCGGAGCCTATCCGAACCACACCTGCGTGTATCCCGGAACCAAGTCGATCGCTCACTATTTGAAGGCCGCCGGATACCGAGTCGCCCTGTCCGGCAAGACTCACATTTCGCCCAGAAATTCGTTTCCTTTTGAATATGACGACGATTTCAAGTCTGGCAACATCAACAAGCCCGACCCGTTTCCAACGATCGAAAAATTGGTGAAAGAATCAAAAGCTTCCGGAACGCCGTTCTGTTTGTTTGCATGTTCCAACGAACCGCACACTCCGTGGAACAAGGGCGATGCGTCCGCTTATGCACCCACTTCGTTAACCTTGCCACCGTCGTGGGTGGATACTTCCGAAACAAGAAAATACTATTCAAAGTACCTGGCAGAAATTACCTACTTTGATGCTCAATGCGGTGTGCTGCTGGATTTGTTGCAGAAGCACGATGTGGAGTCGAATACTCTGGCAATGGTCGTTTCAGAACAGGGATCGTCGTTTCCGTTCGCCAAATGGACGTGTTTCGAACTGGGCCTGTCGTCCGGCATGATCGCTCGCTGGCCGGGCAAAATTGCCGCCGGTTCACGTTCAGACGCATTGGTGGAATACTGCGACGTCGCGCCCACGTTTCTGGCTGCCGCTGGTTTGAAAACTCCGGAAACGATGGATGGCAAATCTTTTCTGCCAGTGCTGCTGGGCGAATCGCAGGAACACAAACAGTACACCTTTGGCCTGCATACGACAAAAGGAATCATCAATGGTTCAGACATGTTTGGCATTCGATCGTGCGGCACGAAGACTCATCGATACATTCGCAATTTGTATGCGGAAGTAACGTTTACCAACGCTGTTACCAAAGTGAAAGACAATCCAGAAAATTTCTGGGCATCATGGTTAGACGCGGCTGAAACAGGCAACACGTTTGCGAAAGCGATGACAGACAAATATCAACACCGTCCGTCCGAAGAACTGTACGACGTTGTCAGCGACCCACACTGTTTGAAGAACCTGGCAGACGATCCCACATTGGAAACTGTGAAGTCAGAACTGTCTGCGAAGCTTGACGAATGGATGCAATCGCAGGGCGACAAAGGAGAGGAAACCGAATCGCTGGCACTCACTCGCCTGGCCAAAAATGCCAAATCGCAGGAAGGCGGCGGCCAGAAGAAGGGCGGAAAACGCAAAAAGGAAAACCGTTAGCCGTGAGCTCCAAAATGGGGCCACGCTGCTAACGAAATCGTCTGCGATCACGGGCAAAACGAATGTGATTCAGATACACGGCAGCAGGTCGGTGTTTTGCGAGAGTCGAAGAGGGCAGGCATTGTAATCGACGTTTGTCGAGTTCACTCTGCGGTTCGCAATTACCATGCCCGTCTTTTCTGTCCTGAAACGCAGAGTTTTGGGTGACGGGATTCGGGGTTCAGACACGACAGACAACCCGCGACTAGCGGCTTGCGGCTCACAGGACCTGGGGCAACCAGCGTGCGGCATTTGGCTCCGGTGGATTTGAAAGAACGCGGTGGCAAGACGGGGCCGGATGTTCACAAGGCGGGAGCTCGGTGCAGCAACAAGGGTTTCCTGCCGATGTCGCCGGCCGATTATCTGCAGTTGCTGGACTGGCCGGCTCGTCAGCAGCATTCCGGGAAACGCGGTTCACCGCCACAGCACCTCGTTCCGCTGTTTGAGCGGCTTGGAATATCGGTGGACGTGTGGTGCCAAATGGTGAAGGATTTCGGCCGTCTGTTCAGCGTGGTTGCGGGTCAGCCTCACAGGATTGACGAACACCGTTGTCGGTCGAAAGAGAACCCGGACCGCTTCAGAGCGAGACAGGCCACACGAGAACTGATGTCGCCTGCATCGCGGCTGCGACGTTCCCGCGACTCGCTGCTCTTGAGAGTTCTGGGCGCTCTTCGAGTTCGGTCGTGCGCGTGTTTCCGTTTCCTGCGACTTCTAAATCCTGACGGCCAATGATCCGCCCGTTTTGTCAGCGTTCGAGTGGCTCACAAGTCCGGCAACGCTCGCCAGCCCCCAATCACCGCGTACGATCTGCAGATTGCCAGTTCGCCACCAGCGATGTAAACTTGTGTGTCCCCGGTTCTCCCGGACGTGCGCTTAATGCACGAAGACTTTGCCTAATGCAGAGACTTGGATTTCCACCCTCCCACTCCAGTCGCTGAAGGTGCCGTCCGAGCCGAGGGCGCGAACCCAGGCTCGGTAGGTGTTGTACGGATTCGGAAACAGCGGGATGGTGACGTGATCCGTGACGGTCACGTCCTTCAGGTATTCCGCGAAGCCGCCGCGAGGATCGCCGATGTAAAACTCGTAACTGACCGCGTTGGCGGCGGCGGTCCATTGAAAGATGCCGCGGAAGTCTTCGACAGTGTCGGACAATGTGTTATTTGTCCCTGTCAGCACCGGGACACCTGGTCGCGTGTCAGTGCCAACTTCAAAGCGATACCGCGCACTCCACGGCATGTCGATGTTAGTTTCCGACACCTGTCGAACCCAGGCCGAATAGACGCCTGCGGTCAAATCTGCGTTCGGGGTGAACAACGTCGCGACAACGTCCTTGTAACGCGTGACAGTGCTGGAATCTTCGTGAGTCAGCCACAATTCATAATCAACGTTCTCCGCACCAGCCGACCACGTGATTTCCGGACGCGGGGGCAGACCATTTCCAGACGGCCCAGTAACTTCCGGTTGGAACCCAGTGGCCACAGTGAAAGGTTCCGACCACGGCCCGACGCCCAATCCGTTTTTGGCGCGGACCCAGATTTGGTAGATGCCTTCCCCCAGGTCTTCGCCGAATGCACTGGTTCCGCTATCGCTCGACACCCGTCGCAGATCACCAACACGCTGTCCGTCCTTCGATATCCAAACCTCATATTCCTGTGCGGCACCAATCCTTACCCAGTTTACAGCGACCCGTTGTGACTTTGTGTAGTACTTCGTCAGTCCAGTCTGCAGGCTCTGCTGGCCAATGTGAACATCACTTACTGGCTGTTCAGTTGGTTGCTCACCAGGATTGACCCAGTCGAACGACGCCCCCCAAGGGCCAGCGCCGTCTTCGTTGCTGGCACGTAGCCAGATTCGGTACTTGTATCCCCCTCGTCCAACGTTGGTGTTGGCGTCCTGATCCGTGAACTGGGTCGCTGTAGTAACTCCGCCCTGAGCTTTAAACAGGTTGCTGGACGAAATCCAGTATTCATAATTGTCCGCCTCGTCCTGGCTCTCCCAGTTGATTTCGAGGGTCCCAATTGTCCCATCGGAAAAGTCGACGCCGGTCACTGTAACTGGTCCGGGCACCGCAAGCACCAGCCGCTGTTCCAGCACGTCCACAACAGCGATCTGTCCACGGACTTGCTTCCGCCGCCGTGTGTTTTTTCCATTGGCCCAATTCAAAATAGAATAATTCCACATGTTTCACCTCTTGGTCGTTGCAGTTGAAAAACGCGCACGGCACCACATGACCGCGTCGCTACATCCCGTTGCCTTCGTCAGTTGTGCCTGCGGTAATGTCATCCGGTGCCACACTATCAAGGACGAATGCCAGCTGAGAAGCTGACAGTCCCGCATGATCGTCGGTATGCACAACGGAACGAGTGACACCATTTGGCGAGTTCGCTTCATCTCGCTCTACGGTGCCGCCGTCGCCGTCCCGATTGCCCTCGTCCCGCAATCGTCCACCCAGCAGATGGAAACCGGCAATCCAGCCCGCGATGGCCCCTCCGCCGCCTTCCGGTACATACGTGTCAGAGGCCTTCTGCAAGTAAACCTCGGCAGAAGTGCTATATCCAGTTCCGCTGATTCGGGTATCGATCACGTCAAAACTACGCGAAAGGCCCGCTTCGATGCCGTGGCCGAGGTTGCCCCGGGCCACTGATCCTTCGATCAGAATCGACGCCTTTTCCATGTGGAAGCCACGTCCTGTGTTGAATTCTGATCGGCAACCATAGAAGCCCACATTGGCAAACGCCACACCCATGCCGTCTGAAGACAGGATGTCGAAGCCATCGGCAGTGTTGGAGGCGTCGCCGTTATGATGGCTGCGAACGTTGTTCAGAGTGCCGTAATACATGGCCACTTCTTCGGAACCGTTCACCACGCCCCGCAGCAACACACCTGTGTCTTTCGCACCAGAGACATCAATGTCCCGAAACGCGAAGAACCGGAAATCCGTGATTTTCAACGCGGTCTCGTATTGCAGGTCGGCATTGATGTGCAGATCACGGATCCAGAAACCGTGGTAGTAATTTTCGGCATCATGCGAGACCGCACAATTTTCCACGTTCACGAACGGAACACCTGCTGCGCCCGTATCGTTTGCCATGAGTGTCGCGTTATTGCCATCGATGCCGATGATGGCACCACGATTTCCGCCGCTCATCACCCCTTCGAAGGAGACCGCACTCGTGCGATAGACCAGGCCCGGTTCAAAGGCCAGCATCCGGCTGACGTCGTCGATGGTAGAGTCGTTGACCGCCGCATCAATGGCGTCTTCGATGTCGCCAGTTTGATCACTGCTTCCGTCATGTTCCACCATGACGATATTCAGTTCGTCCAGCAGCGCCGTCCGCCAGGCGGACTTCGTAGAACACGTTGTGCCGTTGACGGACATGCCGGGAAAGTACAGGTAATACGACGGGATTTCATAATACGCCGGATTGACGTCGTTGCGTAAATCGTGTTGTTCCGCAGTGCGCACATAGTTCGCTTCCGCCGGTGAAACGGTAACGTCATTCGGGACATTACCAGAATCGAATCCCTGATGGGTGTGTCCATACGAGTGAATGGCAATGTTGTTGCCGCTGCCGTCATAGTCGTACCTGCCATACATACGCCCGCCGAACAGCCGCACGGATTCTGTGTCGGAATCGAGCTGGATTCCCTGAATGTCTGCGTACGTCGTGGGTGGATTCAGGTGGTCGTACCACGATTTCTCAATGTAGCCGCCGAAGAACTCGAATACCCCAACACCATCGCCCTGCTTGATCTGCCAATCCTCGTTCTTCTCTCCGCCACACCCCACCATCCGAACCGGGCCGATGTATTCGAAATAGTAGCCGTTTCCTCTGTTGAAATGAGAGTAGCAGTTTTCGAGGGTAATGTTGGTGGTCCGAATGGCTTTTGTACTGTCGGAATTCGAAAACCGAAACCCATCGCCGTCACCGAACCGCGCCATTACATTGCGAAAGACTGCATTGCGGACGGGCCAGTTCGCTGTGCCCTGCACGTACACACCCGTTGTCGCCGCGCGCATCACCGTGACGTTTTCGATCAGAAAATCCTGCGCACCGAAGATGCGTAAACCGTAGTCGCATGCCGAGTCTCCAGATGACATTTGTCCGTTTGCTCCGGTTCCCTCAAGCCCAGCCCCATCGTCCGCGCGATCAGCGAAATCTGGAACATCATTGTTCCCTGCGTCCAGTGTGAGGTTGCGGACGTAAAAGCCGCTGTTTCCCTTGAACTGCGGTTCCCAAAGGTACAACAGCGACAGCCCGGTTCCTGTCGATGCGTCCGGCACCCATTTTAACATCGCTCCGTTGCCTTCGATTCCTGCACCATGCGTTCTGTACCAGTGCTGCGGTCCTTCCAGAGGTAGATCGTCTTTGTTCGGTAAGTCTTGCCGGCTTCGAATTCCACAATCCCATTGACCGCCATGGCCGCATCCACCTTTGCCTGAATGTCAGATGTCTGGTCACTGGAACCGGAATTGTGTGCCGCTAAAAAGCGTGGCGTGCTGCCAGCGAAAATCTGCGAGCAAAACAAAGCGATGCTAACGAATGTCAATAGGCCACGCATCATGGACTCCTTTTGTAGGATCAAGTGACGTGGCCGCATTAATCCCCATACATAAGGGAACGACGCCGAAACCAGAGCTACTAAACTCATTTTACCCCCCCCCCCAGAGTCAAGTGATATTCCTGTGGAGAGGGAAAAAAATGGGGCGAGGCTCAATCGTGTTCGGCACGGAATTTGTTGGTCGCGGGGAAGCAGTGTGCAAGTGAACAGTATTGCGCGGTGTGGTTGAATCTGCCAGGCTTCGTGCATGGCGGACTCTGACGCAAAACCGAAGCTGAGCGAGCAGGATATCACCGGGCTGAAGTTCTTGGACCAGCTTGCGCCGCTGTTACAGCGACTGCCTGCCGAGCTTCACGCTGCGCCGTACTTACCAGCCTTCGGCCGCTTAGCGTGGACTCGCCAACGCAGACGCTCGTCAATCCTCGCCGGAAACGCCACTAAATCTCTGAGCAACGACCGTGCCGAACACTATTGGCTGCGTCCGCTTTGTTCTACCCCTGCGTATGATATCTTAATTAACGGCCAAGTCGTCGCAGGTTGCCGACCGACGGATTCGGGTCCGACACTGCTCAACTTGGGTGGGCCATATACCGTCAACGTAGCGGCGGAAGTAATCATTCTACCACCGGATCGTTGAGGAGATGAGTCGCTTTGAAACATCACAACTATGGGGCAATTCTGTTCCTGATCTTTAACATTGGTTGCGCTGACGACGGGTACGCCCAAATGTTGATTGCTAACTCGTTTCCGTCTGACGTGAACTTTGTGGTGGATTACGAAAGCGGTCAGACTCCGCAAAAGGTCGTCGGACACCAAGGGCTTGAAGCCTATTCCATAAACGTTGACGACGACGGCACAGCACGCATCAACTGCACCTGGCCCATCTCCAGATTTCATCGAACTTTCCTGGTGCTTCCCAACGAGACACTTTCGTCGTCTGAGTTTTTAATGATTATGGAAGATGTTCGTATACCTCCTTCAAAAATTAACGGAGGCACATCAACAGGACCGGACCAAGGGACGATCTACAGCTATACCGTTCAACGGCGAAATTTGTTCACGCCAATCGTCCCGCCACCCGGAAAATATCCCTTAGCAAACAGAGGTGAGCCGGGTCGTTTGCTGCCGCACGGGGTTTAGGCGGAATCCATCTGGCAGGATGGCGAGGATTGCCACACGTGAAGGCTGAGTCAGCGAGTGCTTGCCGCCCGGTTTGTTCGCGTTAGTTTCTATATTGCCGGCGGAACTTCAGTGGTGTTTGCCCGACCTGGTTTTTGAATTGTCGAGTGAAAGCGCTTTGGTCGCAGAAGCCGAAATCGAGCGCGATGTCGGCAATCGATCGGCTTGTTTGCAGTAGTTCGTCGCTGGCCGCCTGAATTCTTGTTCTTGTAAGGAAGTCCAGAGCACTCATGCCGAAGACTTCCATGAATCGTCGATGGAGTTGTCGGGTGGAAACTCCGGCTTGTCTGGCGACTTCTGCGACGGTGATTTTCCCACGATGATTTTCACGGATGAAGTCGACAACGTCTGATACCTGGGAATACGGCAGCATGGATTTCCTGCTGCCTTCGTAACTTCGCAACGTGCCCATCACGCCGATGATTTTTCCGCTGGTATTTCGCAACGGAAGCTTGTTGGTGACAAACCAGTCCAGCAGGCGATGTGCGTTGTACCAGACTTCAACCCGATTGATTAACGGTATGCCTGTGGTCAGCACCTGTTGATCATCACGCACAAAGCTGTCGGCGACATGTACTGGAAAGTGATCGTGGTCGGTGGTGCCGATCAGCTGAGCTTCTTCCTGCAAGCCAAACCGTTCCAGTATTGTGGAACTGGCGGCCATCAACCGACTTTGATCGTCCTTGACAAAAAAATACACGCCGGGGAGATGCTCGAACAGACTTCGGAACTGCTGAGAATCACCAAGTTGCGAAAAGAAGTGCTTCTGTAGTTGTGACGAATCCAATATTAATGCTCCTGACCGATTCGCGGCGAGTATATCGGCGATGTCCGATAATTACCAAAAACAGTGGAATTTCAACAAGACACTCGGCACGTTTGTCGGCATGATTAATGTTTTCGCGTTTAATTACTGCCCGTCGACTAATCTCACCGAGGAACCCAATGAAGCGACTTATTGCCGCCCTGTTAGTGCTCACGTTTTCCATCGCTGTTGTGCCTGTTTCGGCTCAAGAGCTAGAACTGAAAAAAGGTGAACGCATCTGCCTTGTCGGAAACGAACTTGGCGAACGTATGCAGCATCACAACCATTGGGAAACCTTGTTGCATCAATCGTATCCGGAGCTTGAACTCACCATTCGCAATTTGTGTTTTCCTGGCGATGAGCCCTATGAACGCATTCGTTCACTGGACTTTGGCGATCCGGATTCACATTTGAAGCACAGCAAAGCTGATGTGGTGATGTACTTTTTTGGCTTCAACGAATCATTCCATGGTGATGATGGCCTCAGTGAGTTTGCACAGCAGATGGCAAAGCTGGTTGAGGAAACTAAGGCGAAGAACTTCAGCGGCAAAGAAAACGCTCGTGTCGTTCTTGTGTCACCGATCGCGTTCGAAGACATTGGCGATCCCAATGTGACGGATGGCACTGAACAGAACATTAATCTTGCGAAATACACAGCAGCTCTGAAGAGAGTTGCTGCCGATACAGGGGTCCCTTTTGTTGATGTGTTTACGCCAACAAAGGCGCTGTTTGAAACATCTGAAGTACAGCACACATTGAATGGTGCTCATCTTAACGAAACGGGCTACAAGGCTCTTGCTCCCTTGTTGGTCAAGGCTATGGGGCTTGAACCAAAGTCAGACGCTGCTACGGCTGGCCTGAAGGCAGAAGTTGATGATAAGAGCTTCCACTGGTGGCACCGCTACCGGGCTGTGAACGGCTATTCGATCTATGGTAAGCGCGGCGAGGCGGGAACCGATGGTACTTACAACAATCGTCAGGTGATGGAACGCGAACGAGCCATTCTGGATGAAATGGCCGCCAACCGCGACAAACGAATCTGGGCGATTGCTCAAGGCCAGAAGGTCGCGGAAAAGTGTGATGACAGCAATACTCTGCCGTTTATCGTGCCTAAGACAAACGTCGGCGGTGCGGACGATAAAAATCGCAAAGCTGGCAAGCTTGGTTCGTTGGCTTATCTGCCAGCCGCTGAACAGCAGAAGATGTTCAGGATGGCAGATGGATATGAAATTCAGCTGGTCGCTTCAGAAGAAGATTTTCCAGAACTGGCCAACCCGGTTGCACTGAACTTTGACAACAAGGGGCGACTGTGGGTGTCGACCATGCAGTCGTATCCGCATTGGCAGCCCAAGACCAAAATGGAAGACAAGGTGCTGATTCTGGAAGACCTAAACGGCGATGGCAAAGCAGACAAGTGCACGGTGTTTGCCGATGGGCTGCACCAGCCAACGGGTTTTGAAATCGGTCGCGGTGGAGCCTACATTGCTCAACAGCCGGACATTCTGTTTATGCAGGATACAAATGGCGATGACGTGGCAGATACTCGCATTCGCAAGCTGGTAGGTTTTGATACGGCAGACTCTCATCACGGCATCTGTGCGTTTGAATGGAGCCCCGGCGGAGAACTGCACTTCAACGAAGGCACGTTCAAGTATTCGCAGGTGGAAAGTTCATACGGTTTGACTCGGATGCACGAAGCGGGTGTCTGGCGTTATAATCCACGCACGGAAAGTTTCGGAACCTATGTGTCTTTGCCGTTCGCAAATCCATGGGGGCATGTCTACGAGAAATGGGGTCAGGACTTCATTTCTGACGCATCGCCAGGATTCAACTTCTGGGCAACACCGATCAGCGGAAAGGTGGAATATCCGGCCAAGCATGCTGGTGGCTCGTTCAACGACAGCGTCAACAACTTTAAAGACACTGCGTTGCGAGGCAGCGACGCTTACCCGCAGTTTTTCGTGAAGCGAACTCGTCCGTCGGCTGCTAACGAACTGGTTTCCAGTCGTCACTTCAAGCCCGAAGATCAGGGTGACTTTCTGTTGTGCAACGTGATTGGTGACCGATCCGTTCTACAGCATTCAGTGAAGGAAGAAGGCAGCGGTTTTGTGGGGAAAGAAAAACCTCAGCTGCTGTTCTGCGAAGATGGCAACTTCCGCCCGATTGACATTCAATTTGCTCCGGACGGCACGCTGTATATCTGCGACTGGCACAACGCTTTGATTGGCCACTTGCAGCACAACCTTCGCGAACCCAATCGAGACCATCAGCACGGCCGCATTTGGCGCGTCGTATGCACGGGCCGAGATCTGGTGAAGCCTCCGGCAATCGCTGGCGAACCGATTCCGGTAGTTCTGAACGCCTTGAAGGAATACGAAGACCGCGCTCGATATCGTGCTCGCCGCGAACTGGCCGAACGGGCAACCGCTGATGTTGTTCCGGCCGTTGAAAAGTGGGTGGCGGAACTCGATAAAGCAGACGATGGTTACGTTCATAATCTGCTGGAAGCCAACTGGGTGCTGCAATCGCATAATGTTGTGAAGATGGACCTGCTGAATGCCGCTTTGAATGCCGATGACTTCCGTTGTCGAGCCGCCGCGACTCGCATTCTGTGCGACATGCGAGCCAAAGTGCCGGATACTCTGAAACTGATTCAGGCACGTGTGAACGACGATCATGCTCGAGTTCGCGTAGAAGCCGTTCGAGCGTGCAGTTTCTTTGACAGCGCAGAAGCCATCGAAGTGGCGTTGGATGTGCTGAACCACGATGTTGATAAATACGTGCAGTACACTCTGGACGAGACGATGCGACATCTGGAAAGTCTGTAAAGCTACGGTTGTGTCTTTGCCTGACAGTTTGAATTGATGAAGCCCGACGTTTTCTGGAACGTCGGGCTTCTGTTATCTCATGTGAAGTTGATTGGATTTTTTGAAATGTCCCAGTACGTTTTCTTTGTATTCGTTTTGTTGATTTCAACGGCGACCAGTGCTCAGGATCACGCTCACCACGAACATGGGGATGCCGTCGTTGAGCGTCCGATAATCCTTCTGAACAAAAGCCCGAAGATTATCGAGTACCAGCTGAAGCGACTGGATAATGCTAAGCTGCTGCTGGTGGAAACCGCGACAGACGATCCGAAATACCTTCCAGTGTTCAGGGCGATCCTGTTGCGTTCCGGCTTGTCACGGCAGAACCGCGAAGAAGCTCTGAACGGACTTGTTGCAATTAACAAAACGGACGCGGCCACAGAATTGCTTACAGCTCTGGATTCCATGGATAACGACGACAAGGATCAGCAGCGAGTCGGCCGACAACTCTCGCAAATCCTGTTGACGCAGCCGACGGATATTCTGGCCAGCCGTATGGATGATCTTAAGAAAGCCATGTCTTCAGGCAATCAGGTTCTGCAGGCCACTGGTTACGCGGGGCTGATTGTAGCGGGGCAGTCTGACGCTGCCTGGCACCAGGCCCAACAGGATGAAGCTTCGCGTCTGGCCTGGTTGTCAGCTGTCACGCTGGTTCCTGCCGGAGAAACACGAGATGCTTTGCGAAACAACGTGGTTGCTTGCATGTCGGTCGGTCAGCCGAAAGCTGTGCGAATTGCGGCAGTGCAGGCCTTGCCAAACGTTGACGGAAACCCGGCAGACAGTTTCACTCGATTGGCGGAATTTGTTTCGTTAAACGATTTTCGAACGCCGGCTGTTCGCAGTTTGTTGAAGTTACCGGACGCCGTTCGCACCGAAAGCACGTCGAAGCAGCTTGTTGATGTGCTGGTGAAACATGCAGAAGACACTCCCGCAGCACAGCGGACATCTAACGAATTTGTTGACGCGATGCAGCTGGTTGATGAGCTGCTTCGCAAGCTGCCGGAAGCGGAATCCCCAAGCTACCGCGAACGCCTGCGAGCCGTCACTGTACGAGTTGTCAGGCTGCACACGGTGGAAGAAGAAATGCGATATGACAAGCCGTTCTTTGCGGTAGAAGCCGGTCGATCGGTGCAGGTCGTGCTGGAAAACGACGACCTGATGCCGCACAACCTTGTGATTACGCGCACAGGCAAGCTGCAGGAAGTTGCTCTGGCCGGTGCCGAGCTGGGTACTACTCCAGGTCTGGACGGAAAACTGTACGTGCCTGACAGCGACGACGTGTTGTTTTCGACGAACATGGTCAATTCGGGCCAGCGAGAAGTGGTCACGTTTACTGCCCCAACCGAACCCGGCGAATATCCGTATGTCTGCACGTTTCCTCGGCATTGGATGCGGATGTACGGCGTGATGGTTGTCGTTCCCCATCTGGACGCCTGGCAGCGCAACCCGACAACTCCGGCTGACCCGTTGGGTAACAATCGATCGTTCGTTAAAAGCTGGCAGCTGTCTGATTTTCCCAAGGACAAACTCGACGACGGTCTGCGTGGTCGCAGTCCGGAAATCGGTGCGAAACTGTTCAAAGAAGCCACGTGTCTGGGCTGCCACAAGATGAAGGGCGAAGGCGGAGCTGTCGGACCGGAACTGACCGACGTGTTGAAACGCTGGAAGAGCGACAGGCACGGAATTCTGCGCGAAATTCTGGATCCCAGTTACAAGATCGATCCCAAATACGCCGTGAAGGTTGTCGTTGATGTGGACGGCATCACAACGTCTGGCATTGTGACGGCAGAAGATTCTAAGTCGATTTCCATTCTCGCCAACCCGGAAGTGCCAGAACCAAAAGTTATCCAGAAAAGCGATGTCGACGAGATTATTCCATCTAACGTGTCGATGATGCCGAAAGCTTTGCTGGACAAATTCAGCCAGGACGAAATTCAGGAAATTCTAAGTTACATCCTGAACGAATAAGTTCAGCAGCAGAAACGCGAGATCGATTTCAGAGCCGTTAACAGAAACAAGTGGATGGTTCTGGCTCGCGGAAACCTGAAAATTGCAGTCCCCAAAGCGATCTTAGCGGTCACAAGATCAGCGATCTTCGCTGTAATAACGCTCGGCCATTCGAAACGGCCGGGTTTTTCTATCCCGGTTCTTGACTCGTGTCACTTCGACGTTGATGCCAGCGTCAGAAGATGACCACGCAGGCTACTGAGTATTCAGGGTGTCGTTCTGTTCAGCGTCGGCTTTGAACGAGATTCGCAGCTGTCCGTTTTTGGATTGAATTCGGTAGATCCGCAGCACGGGCAATTTGTCGTTCACCTGTCGCAGGTCAATCACGCGCGGCAGGTCTCGAGAGGGAACTCGGCTGACCATTTGTCCCGCCTGAGCATTAATCAGTTGCGTCCACGAATCCGGCTGTTCATTGATACTGGCAGGTACCACGGTGATGTTCTTCAGCGCAACAGACCACATGCCGCTATCATCACTTTGACCGCCCACTGCAATTTTCATCAGATGCGTTTGGCTTGCCGGGGCGGCCTTGGGCTGTACCTGAAATTTCAACGCGATGTTCAGCAGACTGTCTTCCAGGAAGATCTGCAGCGGTTCCGTGTCAGCGAACTTCAGGGAAAAAATAAGTGGCTCTGCCGCAAGGTCCGCTGGACGACGCACCACGTCCAGCAATTTCGCGGGATCGCTTCCAGCTTCCTGAACGGCCAGGAATACTTTTTGCAAAGTGGTGTCAGACACGACAAGCCCTCCCAGAGGCTGCTTTGCTAACAGGTGATTAATGCCATCCTGTGAAATCAGAATTGTGGCGGCTTCCTGTTCCGCAAGTTGCTGCGTCAATACCATGCCGCTGAAATCTGTTCGCCGCGATACGGACTTGTTGACGGCGTTTGCTGAAAAACTGTTTGCCATGCTGCTGGCAGTCCACGCAATCTGAACGCTGCCGAAGATGCTGTTTATTTGGCTGCGAACATCACTGAGAGTCTGGTTGAGTCGGAACAGTTCTTTATCGACTGAGCAATTTACTTCCGGCAAAACGTCATCTGCGACTCGCCGAACAACAATAGAATCAGATTTCGGCATTCGACGGTAAACTTCGCTCCATGCAATACGATCGCCGATCTGGCCAAGCAAAGGCAGGCCGGAAGCGATACTGTTAACCGCCTGAAGAAACTGTCGGGCCTGCAAGCTACCATAGGCTGGCTTTGTCAGAAACTGATTGCCGTCAAAGTAAACCGGTTTGACAATATCAAAAGTATGATTGCCTTTTGTGGCCACACGCGCCTGTGGTGTGTAACCGATTGTGTCGCTGCAAACGGTTCCCTGAGCCAGAATATTCAGCTGTGCCATCCGCGGATTCGCTATGGATTGCAAGTGAATCGTCGTCATTGTGGTTTGCACGCCACGAACATTGGCCTCCAGAATCTGCGTCGCCACCGCCGCACTTTTCACTGTCTGGCCGTCTACAAATCGGCTCAGCAGTTCGGTCCGCAACGTGATGGAAAAATCGGATGTTGATGCTAAAACGGCATCTCCGATGGACGGATCGATTTCGAACTTCGACGCCGTTGGATCTTCAAAGGTTGATGGCAAACCGTTCGCTGGGATTTCCAGGGTTGGAATTTCCAATGACGGTGCCGGAATCTCAAACTGTCCGCGCGCAGTCGAACAAATGGTCAGCAGTATTAGCCACTGCCAACTTCTGAAAATGAACTGCATTCGGTTAGCGAAGTTTGGCATTCGCCACGGCCTTATTGGGTGCTTGACTTGAGACTGTGACAGGGAAGTGCCTCAGATCATTAGAGCGAACGCCCGAAACGCTCAGTTGCCGGTCTGAAAGCCCGATCTCACGACACATGCTTCCAGCAATAAGCGTTCCTAAGTCAGCTTACGTAAGTCCGCAGCATCCAGCCACATCTTTCCCAACAACACTGTGTCGAGTGAAAAAAATAAGGACTTTCTGATGGTGCGCTGACGAGAACCTGTGTTTCAGGGACTATGCGTCAGGGTAGATGACTTATACTGCCCGTGTTTCGCAAGCTGCCTGTCTGCTCTGGTTCTGTAGATTGGCATTGGTCGTTTGGGGAGTTTCTCTTACAAAAAGCGCGCCCCAAGGACCGGGGTTTTGCACAAAAGGACAAATCATGGCATGGATCGCTTTGGCTGTTTCGACCGCCGCACTGTACTGGATTTACGACGGCT
This sequence comes from Fuerstiella sp., assembly GCA_041689795.1. Taxonomy (GTDB): domain Bacteria; phylum Planctomycetota; class Planctomycetia; order Planctomycetales; family Planctomycetaceae; genus Fuerstiella. The sequence continues at coordinate 72,303 of JBDNFN010000083.1, forward strand.
ACGCGCGGTTTTTGGCGATGTGTGTGATGGTACGTCGGATGTTTGTTTCGCCCAACGCGGGGCTTTCGGCCTACGACCAAATAGAATCGGTCGCTCACCCCGATATGACCGTTCTACTGACGGTTCACAACGAACAGGACGTCATTCGGCAGCGCATTGCCAATCTGCTGGAATGTGTTTATCCGCATGAACGCCTGAAGGTTCTGGTCGCATCTGATGGGTCCACGGATCAGACAGCCGAAATTGTGCGATCGATTGAAGACGACCGTGTTTTGCTGATCGAAACTCCGGGGCTGGGCAAGACGGGCACGCAGAATCTGGCTTTGAAGAAAGTGAATTCGGACATCGTCGTATTCACGGATGCAGACATTGCGTTTGATGGCGATTTTCTGAATCGCATCGCCGAGCGGTTTCGTGATTCCCGTGTTGGCGCTGTCGACGGGCGATTGCTGTATTCGAAAAAGACGGCCGATTCGACTATCAACAGTCAGGGCTTTTACTGGAACTACGAATTGAAAGTGAGGCATTTGGAATCGCAGCTAGGTTGGCTGGCTGTGGTTGCCGGAGCCAGCTTTGCCGTTCGTCGTGAACTGTTGCAGACGATGGAATCATCGATTGGCGAAGACTGCATTGTGCCACTGGATGTTGTGAAGCAGGGCTATCTGGTGGTGCACGAACCTGCCGCCATGGCTTACAACGAATTCGAAGAAGGAGCCGGCTTGACTCTGCGACGTCGTATTCGACAGACGCTGCGAAACTGGCAGGGGACATGGTCTCGTCCGGAACTGCTGAACCCACTGCGACATCCGTTCTACGCTTTGGCGCTGTGGTCGCACAAGCTGCTGCGCTGGCTGTCGCCCGTGTTTCTATTAGTGGCATTGATAACATCCAGCGGGCTATTGATTACGGCGCCGAATATCTTTTCGCTTGCGGCGGCAGTGCCTTATCTGGCGTTGTTTGGCATGGCCGGACTGGGCTGGCTGTCCACCGCCTTCGGCCACCGCATTCCCGGCACCGGAGTCGCCTTCAGCTTTCTGCTGGCCAACACCGCGTTTCTCGTCGGCATCATCCGAGCAACCCTCGGCAGCCGCATTCACGCGTATCGAAACGCCTAAACAGCGACGATATTGCGGTAACAGCGTCGTTTATACAGAATGCCAGGAATCGTTGACGTAACCCTTTGCCAACAGGCATTGGTTTATTCACCGCCCTTCTGCTGAAGCTTCATAAGGGGCAGATAGGAATGGCGTTGTCCACGGGTATTTTGCGTTTTTGCGACCGTGAATTGCCGCGACCGCGCAGCGTTGAAGAACGCGATCCGTCGCGTTCATAAATTTTAAGTTTTTTTACGCATGCAGACATGACGTCGATGGCGTGACCC
>JBDNFN010000084.1:0-9102 GCA_041689795.1 Fuerstiella sp.
AAAAATTCGTCTCCGACCGCCTGATTTCGCGATTGACGCCGCTGACTGGCACGTTCGCGAGGAATCGAAATGCGTGCTCGGACACGCTGCCTTAAGCGTTCCAGAATTCGGTTCATACTTCCAAAACGCTGTACGGCTTCATTATCAATTTCTGCCCCACCACCGTCCAGAACATCATCAATAAACAGGTCAAGAGCTTTATCACTGCGATCAGCCTTGCCTTCACCGGAATCGGAGCCTGGCTTTGATTCAGGGGCCTGAAAATAAACACGCGATCCTGTTGGCTGACACAGGCATTCATCAGAAGATTCACTTTGGGGATTCCCAGAATCGCCCTTTGGCCGCTCGTTCGAATCATCCAAAGGCGGACGTTGCCGATTGTCAGGAGATTGCGGATCACCACCTCGTTGCTGGTTGCGTCCTTGCCCGCCGGCGCCCGGTTCCGCCAGATCCGCAAGCCTTCCAAGCGTCACTTCGATCTTCTGCTTCTCGCCATCGCGAACAAATGACACGGTCACTTTGTCGCCCGCCTTGAACCGAACGACAGCGTCAATCAATTCGTCGCGAGACTTCACGTTCTCGTCATTGATCGACGTAATTTCGTCTCCGATCCGCAGTCCTGCTGTCTGGGCGGGCGAATTTTCGAAGACCCCAACTATTTCAACTCCACCGCTGTCGCCCGTTTCGTCGGCCAAACGAGTACCAAGAATCGGGCGATTAGGATCTGCACCGCCGTCGCCCGCAAAGCGACGACCGCGGCGCTGACGATCCTTCATCTCCTCCCAATAATCATGAAACGCACTGATAGGCACATGACGATTTTCGCTTAAAGAAGCACCAATATTTGAGTGAATCCCAATCACGCGGCCAGACGTGTCGAATAGTGGTCCACCAGAATCACCACCAACAATTGCACAGTCTGTTGTCACAAAACGACCGGTGCTCAAAACTCGTCCAAGCCGCAACGGAGCCGTCCGAGTTGGATCGAATCCACCAGGATGCCCCACTGAAACACACCACTCGTTTATATGAATTAGATCTTCCAGGGCAACCGCTACAAAGGGAAACGCGTCGCCCGGTCGGACTTCCATCTGAATCATGGCTGCGTCACGATCGAAGTCGGCGCCAAGACACTTTCCTTTTCGCCGAGTCCCATCACCGAACACAATAAACACTTCGTCGCCGGTGGCAGCGATCACGTGAGCAGCCGTCAGAATCAAACCGCTTTCGTCAACAACGACACCACTTCCCGCGCCGTTTGCGTTGGCGGAAATCACTGCAACAGTGGCGTCAATGCACTGCGGCGAGACAGCAACCAGCTGGTCACTCAGCCTGCGAAGCTCGCCAAGACTTTGGACCCTATTTAGCGGCTGCCCAACGGAAACTTTCGAAAACGGCTGGCTCGAAATCAACAACACGACAATAACAGCCAGAATACCCGATCGATGGCTGGAAATTATGGAAGACCTAAATATGTGCATTCCGATGTGCCTTGATGACGCCTTTAAGAAAGCATATGACCGCAGCAATTCCCGCCAAAACTCATGATGTGTAACACATCAAAGCTGCGAACGCCTGGAATATCAAGCGATCTACTAAAACCAATCCTCGTCGATGAACCTTCTTGTGATGACGCGTACCGAACCTCGCGATAATCATACAAAAAGCGAGACGGCGGCCGCCGCGAGTGTCTGGACAACGAAGTCCCACCGCATTGAACGGCGAAAATCACTGGCGTCGATGCGAAGCGAATTCGGCGTCCTTTCCCGATACTTCGATCCCATAAATTCCTTTTCATAAGGTGCAGTGCATTTCGACACGGTCGCCTGCTCTTTCACTAGAAGTAGTCCTAAAACCGTTCCGGCGGACTTCTGAAAAATTCTTTGATTTCGGCGAACGTATCCCTGCCGAATTCATCAGCCTTGCAACCGTGTTCTCACAGATTTCATAGCCACGTTTCAGAAGTTCCCGATACGCCCGAGCACTACCATACACATGCAGGTCTCGGTCATCATGAATGCGATGAAGCTCCGAAATCACTTCCGTTCGCTGCTGCTCCTGAGCACTGACCGGGCGACGCTGCCACGCATCGTAACCCGACCGACTGACTAAAACACACGACACATCACTGACATCGGCCAATCACATTCGTGCTAAAACATGAACTCGAACCTCAGTTCTTTTCGTTCGCAAAAAAGGCCGCCGGCCAGGTGGCCCGAGGCGATTGCTCGCCCCACCACGCCGAACGGGTTCCACCTACGAGACATCGAAGTAGGACTGGCTGCTGATGCTCGCAGGTGGTTTTCTGGCAACATGGACAACTCGCGGGTTAATGACTGCAATGCTCACATGCGGTCACCAGACATTTTGGATGACGCTGTTGACCGTGATACTGACCGTTTCGTTTACGGCATTTTTCCTGGCAGCCATTAGAGTTCCAGCCGCGGAAATGGCAGCCGGAGTAATCGGCATTTGCAGCATGCGCGGGCTGGCGGTCGGCACCATTCTGCTTTTTGTGGCCGCTCGCTGAAAAACGCAGCTGAGCACCTCACATGCGATACATGGCCTCATTGCTTTTAACGCGGCCGCAGCAGCAGTCTGCTTCAGCATCGAAGATGGTTTATACGCCAGAAGCTTCATCGCTCTGGGCACGTGTCGAATTACAACGCCCATCGCCGCGATTCCAACGGCGTTGTCTGTAAACAGGCACCAGTAAGCCCCACAGCTTATGCTGGCACGCGGTTTTTTGCGGCCATGTAGCTATTTCGAAACGTTGTTTTTCGTCAACAAGTCTTCGAAATCGACAACATTGAGAAGCGAACTCGGTAAGCGAACCGGTTTCTGTTCAAATGTAATTTGGGTTCGATGAAACAGCGGGAATATTAAGCTAACTGAACCTAACGACGTGCCACACACACGCCACATTCCAAAGACTAATTATTTCCGGAGACTGTCGCATGAAAAGCATCTTACTCCTGTTGGCCCTTGCCTGCGTTGCTGCCGTTGCAGTACCAAATTCTGTAAATGCCGGCCTGTTCTGCCACGCTACACCTGGCTGCTGTGAACCTGTCTGCTACACGCCAGCACCAACCTGTTGTGCTCCTGCACCAGTTTGTTGCCCGCAGCCAGTTCCGTGCTGTGCTCCTGCTCCTGTATGCTGCCCGGAATCTTGCGGCCCATTTCGACGAGGACTGCTCCGTCGAATGTTGCATTGCAGCGAGCCATGCTGCCCGGCACCGATCCCAGCTCCATGCTGTACACCAGTTACCGCGACTAGCTGTGCTTCAGTCGCACCTGGCTGCGGATCTGCGGGTTACGGTTACAGCTACGGCGTCGCGAACAACAGCCCACACTGGTTCTAGAACTTGTTCAGTGCGTGCATCAACTGCGTGCATCTAGAAAAAGCCGAGACTCGAATGAGTCCCGGCTTTTTTTCGTAAAGAACTCAGAAAGTTAGCCGGACCATGAGGCCTGATCGCCTCCCGAGAATGGCTGTCGGAGTAAAACATGACGCCTGTGCTGGTAACATTTGCGACCAACACGAACCATTGTCAAATGAGGATCCGTTGAGCGTTGCAACACCGGTGGCGGTCTGTTGAAATTCCAAACGAAGCGGCGACATTGGAATTAAACGCGTCGGCCGTTGTTGTGTCCGAAGAAAATCACTCGTCTCCGAAATTAGAAACCCGGTCCATGGAAGCTGAACTGCGAAACAAGTGCGATGAATTAATGCAGCGAATTGAGCATCTTCGAGGTTGTCTTTGACCTGGACAAAAAACGAACCCTGCTTAAAGAAATTAACGCTCGTATGACGGCTCCCGACTTCTGGGACCATCAGGAATCGGCTCAAAAAACTGTTGGCGACATGCAGCGACTTAACGGCGTTGTCGGACCGCTAAACTCGCTTGTCGCGGCTGGCGATGACATGCAGGTACTGATGGAGTTTGCGGAAGAGGATCCGGCCAGCGCGACAGAACTGCAAAGTGCTGCCGACCAACTGGAAGCCGATATTGACCGAGTCGAACTTCAGGCCACAATGTCGCAACCTGAAGACATCTGTGCAGCCTACGTACAGGTGCAAGCTGGTGAAGGCGGGACCGATTCCGCCGACTGGGCAGAAATGCTGTTGCGAATGTACGCTCGCTGGGCCGAACGCAACGAGTTCAAGATTGAAGAAATCGACATTTCGCCCGGCGAAGAGGCAGGCATCCGCAGTGCCACAATCGCTATTCGTGGCGATTATGTCTTTGGCTATCTGAAAGGTGAAACAGGCAACCATCGACTAATTCGTATCAGCCCCTTCGATTCAGCCGGCCGACGGCACACCGCGTTTGCAGCAGTTGATATCAGCCCCGAGCTTGATGATCATTTCGAAGTGGACATCAATTGGGATGCGGAAGTCCGAGAAGACACATTCCGAGCAAGCGGTGCTGGTGGGCAGCACATCAACAAAACAGATTCGGCCATCCGACTTACTCACGGACCGTCCGGAGTTGTCGTTCAATGCCAGAACGAACGCAGCCAGCATAAAAACCGTGCGACTGCTCGCAAGATGCTGCAGGCAAAGCTGTATCAACTGGAAATGGAAAAACGCGATGCAGAACTAGCTGCAAAACGTGGCTCTAAATCAAAAATTGGCTTCGGCGGGCAGACAGTCAGAAACTATGTGCTGCACCCGGATCAATATGTCAAGGATACTCGCACCGGAACAAAGGTCGGAAATCCTCAGCCAATTCTCGATGGCGATATCGACATTTTTCTGGAAGCATATCTCCGCTGGAGTCTTTCAGGGCAGGGCAGTGAGTAGCCGCGACAACTTAACCTGGCACATAACCGAGTGGCTTACCGAGAAGTCCGGTCCCAAGAAAGACCGGGCTTTTCTGCTAAGTTTTTGGTTGCGTAGATCAAATTTTTTCATGCAGGATCTATCATGACAGCGCACTTTCCCATCGTCAGCCGACTTGTCATTGTGGCCTGCCTGGCAGCCTGCATTACCGGCTGCCCAGCCGAACAGGACACGGCAATACGAGATACGGCCAAACCTGCTGAGTCCGCAACCGAAAACAAAGTGGAACCAGTAACAGCCGCTGCTGCTGTCCCGCCTGAACTCACAAACACCTTCAAATACATCAAGCCCGGTCTTAGCGAAGATGAACTTCTTGCTGGCTGGATCAGCCTGTTCGATGGCAGCACTTTGTTTGGCTGGAATGTGCCACAGGAAACAAACTGGCGTGTCGAAGACAATTGTATCGTTGCCGATGCGGGAGACATCAGCCTGCTGACAACGCCGTTTGCATTTGGCGATTTTGAATTGCGATGTGACTTTCATCTTGCCAAAGGCGGCAACAGTGGTGTGTTCCTGCGAACGGCCAATGACGTCACAAATCCAGCGACAGACACATACGAGCTGAACATCTGCGACGGCCATCCGACTCACAAAACCGGATCGTTTGTTGGCCGTCATGTTGCCAAAAATGTGCCTGCCGTCGAAGACGAATGGCATACGTTTCATGTGATCTGCAACGGCAACAACATCAAGGTACTGCTGGATGCCAGAGAAATTGTCGACTTCACGGACGACTCAGCTAACGCTCGATCAATTGGCAGCATCGGCCTACAAATGAACAAAGGGCGTGTCGCGTTCCGCAACGTCTATTTCAAACCGCTTGCTTCGAAAGAACTATTTAGCGGAAGCAACCTGACAGGGTTCCGTGATGTCCCAGGAAACAAATGCAAGTTCAGCGTCATCGATGGCTTGATCCACGCGGAAGGTGGACCAGGCTTCCTGGAAACAGAGGACACGTTCCAGGATTTTGTTCTGCACGTTGAAGCCAATATCCACGACGAAAAGGCGATCGCAGACGGGCGCCCGGCGAACAGTGGCGTATTCTTCCGAGCACTCGCGGGCACCGAAGCCGCTCCGTCCCACGGCTACGAATTGCAGATACAAAACGACTTCAAAGATGGCGACCGAACACTGCCACTGGACTTCGGCAGCGGAGGCATCTACCGTCGCGAACCAGCTAGATATATTGTCGCCGACAACAATGAATGGTTTACCGAGACGTTGATTGCCCAGGGAAACCGTTTTGCCACCTTCGTCAACGGGTATCAGGTGTTGTATTGGGTTGATGATCGCAAGCCCGACGAAAATCCCAGAAAAGGAATGCGTCTGGCAGCCGGCCACATGAGCCTGCAGGGACACGACCCAACAACAAATCTGGAATTCAGGTCGCTAAGCGTTCACGAGCTCAAGGCGAAGTAGCCGCGTTGTTGAAGATCACAGCCAAAACCGGCCCGGCTCGTTAAACAGCCCGGCTGGCTTAGAACCAGCAAGAAGGTGAGTTCACAACAGAAACCCGTTCAGCACCAGCGGCGTGCCATCCGACTGAGTCGCCGATATCGGAGGCGACTCCTGAACTGCAACAGCAACCTCGCGGGCATGCTTCAGGTTCACCCCGAAAAACTGGTCCGATGCAGGGTCTGTTCCCAGAAGAACGGCGGCTCGTGCTGCATGACGGATGGCCCCATTCCGATTTCCCTCAATACACTTAACACCACACGCTGCCAGCTTGATCAGCCCTTTTACAATAAGGGCATCGCCTGAAATTCGGCCGAGTTCAATCCAGAGGTGCTCCCAGGCTTCGTGAGCCTCCCAATAATATCCGCGATTGAAAAGCATCAGCCCCCACTTTAGCCTGGAACCCGGCCGCCACTCTATAATCCCGTTTTCATCATTGCGCATGTGTCCTGTCGAAGCAGAAATCGGGTGAGGCGTCACGCCCGGAACGTGAGTGTACGGCGGCCAGTCGGGAAGCTCACCTTTCGTAATGTCGGACATATCAGACTTCACCATTGCTTAACGTTCAACCCCGAATTCGTCCGGCGTGGGACCATCGACGCCCGCGATAATCTTCAACAACGACTGATTGTCTGTAAACGGAATGTCACCTTTGTAGGCCCAGGCAACTGTTCCGGTACGGTCAATAACAAATGTGGCATGTTGCAATTCAGATGGCGACGATTCTGATTCCGGCTGATAAACGCCATAGGCTTCGGCAACCGCATTTTCCGGATCAGACAACACGTAAAAATTAAACTCGCCGTACTTCGCATACCTCTTCGACGTTTCTTCCGGAGGATCCGCGCTGATGGCCACCACGCTTGCGCCAAGCTTCTGAAAGTACGCAATGTCGTCGTTTAGTGCGAACAGTTGAGCCACGCAATGACTGCAGAAATATCCATAATAGAAGACAACAACAACCGGACCAGCGCCGTTGAGGTCTTTTAACGCGACTCGCCTAAGGTCGGTATTCAGCAGCGAGAATTCAGGGGCCGATTGACCAAGCAGCGAATGTGCCATGGACACGACCGGCTTGTGTGCTGAATCATCAAGAAGCTGATCAAGCGTACCGGCAAGCTTCGACTGATCTGTCGCTTCCAGAAAGTCCCTGGCGTCGTCGTCGATTCGCCCCGATGGCACCAGTCCATAGCTTTCACAGATCTGGCGGCAACGTTCCAGAAAAGCCGGACTTTCAACCGCGCCAACCTGAACAGGAACAGCGAAGTGGTAAATCAAAACCACCATATACAAACCAGCTACACCCGCCAGAAAACTCAAAAACAGTCGAGTTGCTGAAGAACGCTGCGTGTGTGTTTTAGAATCGACGGTCATTGATCTGGAAACTCGCAAGAATTCGTGGAAACATCCCTGCCGAGTGATGACGCTATCCGAAACCACCCAGCTTCAGCAGACGCTCAAACAAGGGAACGTCCCAGTTGTGGGTAGTATGCAGCTGTGTTTGACAGACACTTAATGTAACAGCAACTTCTCGATCCCTGGAAGACTTTTTCGCTGCTGCGAACTGATATTCACTGCTTCGAGAAACACACAAATTGCAGCATTCTTGCGAAGAACAACAGTGTGACCTGCCACAGAAGTGTGCGAAACCTGATGCGAATATTCAGTAAATCACGGAGTCCGCCAAGGTTGTGCCATACTCCCAGCCCCAAGGCAATCGCCCGTCGATTGTGTGTCTAACGGTTTGAGTTTTGCGTGAATAGTCTTCTGGTCAAGTGGCAAAATCGTTTTGCCCGGTTTTTGTGAACCAGAAGGGAATCGCGGCGATGCAAACGCATGGCGACTTGGAATTTCTTACACGCTTTGTCGATCTGCAAAACTCTCGTAAGCATCGCGGCAACAATCATTTGCTGATCGACATGGTGAGACTCGTGCTGTGCGGCCACCCCAAGAATTTAACTGCGCTGCGGGGCGAATCCTGGGCCGATATCGAACGCTTCTGTAAAGCTCGCCAGGGCTGGTTTGAACAGTTCCTCGAACTGCCGTTTGGCATCCCTTCTCATGACAAACTTTCGCGGGTGTTAGTATTCTCGACACCGCACAACTGCAGCCCTGTCTGTCGCTGTGGGTCGCACATCTGCAGTTCTGTCTGGACGGCCAAACCGTAGCGATCGATGGCAAGACGCTGCGAGGTTCGCATGATCAGGCCGCCGCCTGACATAAACCCTTTGATATCAAACGGCAGTGCCATTCGTTCCTGACACCTGCTTCCACTATTGCTTGTCGCCCCAGACTTTGAATTTCCGGAGGCCTCCTGAAAACTTGTTGGGGTCGCAGGCAGGGTTTCGCTCGGGTCTCTTTTCTCGGCAACTCAACAGTGCGGCAACTCAACAGTGATCAGTTGGATCTTCATTTCTCCGGTGCTTCCGACGTATCGTGCGTGTCCTGAAGCTGTGTCACGACCTGGTGAAGGCGCACTTTGTCCGTGACTGGCTTGTGAGTGCGGCTATCGCGACGCGGACGAAAACATGTTCATCGCCGACGGTGGCCGCCACGGGCGGTTGAATGGACCGCTGCCCCAGTTGATTACATTTTTTCGGTGTGTAAGCCCCGTGGTATTTTTCATCCGGCAATGCCGGGGTGTTGGGACATCCACGACGAATACTTCGCGGACGCTGCCGGCATTCTGGACAGGTATCATGCTTCGGAAGATGTGTGGTCCTGCGGCAAAGCTTTGTCTTCAAAAGCGGAAGAAGTCAAAGCCTCGGTGAACGAAGCCCTGGGGCTGTTGCGAATCGAGG
>JBDNFN010000085.1:0-36552 GCA_041689795.1 Fuerstiella sp.
CTCCGGACGAAATTGCCAGATGCCGCCGGCGTTCAAACGGCGAACGCCCCATGGGGTTTCGATATGGCTGTGAATATAAATAGACTGGTTCAGATAGAGATATCCCTCCGGGCCCCATCGCAGCGTGTGAAGAATGTGATGAGTGTCTTCTGTTCCAAATCCCGATAGCACTGTACGTTTTGAGTCTGCCTTTAGATCGCCATCGCTGTCAGCAAAATGAAGTAACTCTGTACTGTTGGCGACATACGCTCCACCATCGCCTGGAGCGATACCGGTCGGAATCAGCAGACCCTCAGCGAAAATATGCGTGTTGTCCGAAACACCGTCGTGATTGGTGTCTTCTAGAACGACAACCCGGTCGTGTGGTGTTTCGCCAGGCTTGATATGAGGATAAACTTCAGAACTTACGATCCACAATCGTCCGTCCGCGTCGAAGTTCATTTGGATTGGTTTGGCGATTTTCGGGTCTGCCGCAAACAGATTGACTTCAAAGCCTTCCGGCAGCACAAACGTAGCCCGCTCCAGTTCCGGTTCAGGAATAGGAATGTCCTTGAGATCTCGTTGAGCGTTCGCGACGGATGCCAGTGTCAGTATTGTGGCGAGATTGAATAATTTGCGCATCAGGTTTGATGATATTGGGGCGAGTGTCATTGGTCGTCTGACTGGCTGATGGTGATTGTCTGCCACTGCGTTTGTTTCGCGTCGTGGATCTGTTTTTCGATCTCGTCAATGAGAGGGTCGAACTGAGCGATTTCGATGGCGTTGTTGCCCTGTTCGTGTTTTCGAAATCCGAAAAGGTAGGTAATGTTTTGAGGCCGCCAACGGTGAAAATACAGTTCGTTCTTGCTGACTGTGAGTTGCCGCAAAAATTCGAAACGAGTGCTTTGGCCACTACAAAACGTCAACGATTCTTCATCCCCTGTTACGACGTTTGACAGGTCAGTCGGGAGCCCGGATTCGTGTTGAGACGTTATATTAAAGCCGTTTCGAAGGTCGAGCATCTTGTCGGTCAACTGAATCGTCAGCGGCGACACAGATAGTGATTTCGCCCTGAATTCGAACTGGACCTGGAAGCGGTTTTCTGCAGACCAATTTATGTTTCGAATCTGCCCCACTGAAGGTAAAACCTGTTTAGTGGTGTAGTTGACAACAACTCTTTCGGTGGCAAACGGTTTGCCATTCAGCCGTGCCGCTAGCAATGGAGCAACCCTTGCATATCCGGCGGCGTTCCAATGCATGCCGTTGTCTGTCCATGATTGAAAATGAACTCGCGACAGATCCGGGTGAGAATCAATGTCGTCTACAGCCAGTTGCGATACTGTTTCGCGAGGACCGGATTGTTCCATGCCTTCCAGGAATGCGGAAAACAAATCCACAAACGGCGTGTCTACGGATAGCGCCACAGATTTAGCGACGCCGGCATATTGCTGCAGTCGAGGATTCCATCTTGTCGGGTTGGGCAGTGGTGGCGGAGTTTCCAAAAATGGATGCGGCGACACAATTACGATCTCAGCACCAGTAGGTTGCAGGTCTACATACAGTTGCTTCAATTGCGATTTAAACATTTGAAGTCCGGGATCGCCTGATGGGAACTCCATCGCTTCGTTTTGTCCATAGCACAAAAAGATCACGGTCGGCTCTTCGGCTCGAACGTGTTCGATCATCCGTTCGTAGCCCTTGGTGGGCGAATCAAAAATACCTCTCGACGCGGCAAAAACAGTGTCTGCGCTCCACCCGAGGTTTCGAAACGTCACATGGGCATTTTTCGAAAGACTGTTGAGAGACGTTTCCAGATAGCCATATTCCTGTGCCCGTTCAACAAATGTGCCTCCCAGCAAAACCACGTGATCGCCGTCACGAAATGCAAAGCCAAGATCGCTTTTTCGGCTTGCGCCCGCATCGACTGCCCATGCCTGTTGACGCATTCCGTTGGGGGCTGACGATTTCAAATCCAAGGCAGCCCCGGCGACTGCAACGGCCCAGTCACGGTCGTTGAAGTCTGTCTGTTGCCAGCCGATTGGTGGTGGCGTTGTCGTCGATTTCCATGGATTTGGTTCCCATTGAGCAGACTCAACGCCGTCCGACCATGCAGCGATGCTGCCTTGTGCCTCGTCATTTGTGTTGAGCACGATAGCCAGACAATTTGTTCCGGGCCGCAACAAAGTGCTAACGTCCCATGCCAGAACGGAATCTTCAAATGCTGCTGATCGACTCAGTCGTTGACCGTTGAAGTAAGCCGCCACATTTCCTTGTGAACTTAGCAGCACACGAACATTGGTGGCCGCGCCAGAGAATTGAACGGTTTGCCTTAGCCACGTTGTTTTTGCGGAAACCACAGCGGTCTGTGGCTTCAACTCGTCCGCCGTAGTAACTCGTGCACCAGCAAACATGATTGCCAGCCCTGCACCGCTGACGAGCAGCAAACGGCAGCAGCGCAATAGTGACTTTCTGGGTGTCATTGTCACTCTCAACTTCTTCAAATTGACTTTCAGCCGACTCATCTGCGTCAGTGAGCAACTGGAAAAATACGATCGATCAGTCTATGGTATATCGATTAATACTCGAACGTGCGACAATGCGGGCGAGGATTTTCGTTTGCTTATGAGATTACATGATGGGTGATGCTTTGCAGCCAGGCGAAACGTCTGATTCATCACCAGAAGGGGCTCGGCAACGATCCGTTCAGCATGAGGTGTGCGCTGGACTGAGACACACGGCCTTAATTGCGACAAGCCGGCTAAGTGGGGCAACTCTGCGGAACGTGCCGGGAACGATAAGAAAGCTACTAAAGCTGATTGCACACAGCGTAGATGCGGACGGCGTTCATCTGTTTCAAGTGAAGTTAAATAGCGAAGGGACGGGTGCTGTCGGCCTCAAGTTTAATTCAGGTTCTGCTATTGATGTCGCTGTCTTGCTTACGCTGCAACGGTTTCAGTTTCATCTGTTTTCAGGTTCCGTGCAGGATGCCCTGCTTGCAGACAATATTGCAATAGTGACTGCTGATACCCTTGGTGGTGGTCGCATTGTAAGCGGGCTGATTAAGCTCACAAAATGTGCCTGTTATGTGCTTTGCCCAATCAAAGAAGATGGTCGGCTGAAGGGGATCCTGGGGATCGCGTGTCGCCAATCTGCTGATGAACACGATCGGGAATTTTTTGAGTTACTGAAGCTTAATGGAGGCATACTTTTGAGTCACGTTTTGCGGACTCAAAGAGAAAGAAGCCGCCGTCGGAAACTTCGACAATGGCGAAAAATTGCGAATCAGGCATGTGATTTCGCGATCGGCGTAGACGAACGACTTCAGATTTGCAGCATGACAGAATTTGGCGCCGGCACGGCGACTCCCAAGCTGAAGGGGTTGCGGCTAATTGATGTCGTGACGCGAAATTTCCATGCCGACGTAGAGAATCAGATTGGCAAGGCTGTCACTTCTGGTCGCGTGCGGACTTGTGATTTTCAGATTTCACTGGGCCATGAAGGGCCGAGGTGGTATCTGGCAAGAATTGAGCCGTCTGTCAGGAACGAGGATGTGATGGCAACGTTATATCTCACAGACAATAACCCGGATAAAGTCTTGCAGGAAGAAGTGCGATTGTTGACGGATCAATTGGTGAAAGCGTCACGTCTGAGTTTGCTTGGTCAGATGAGCACTGAGTTTTCTCACCAGTTAAAGCAACCACTGCAGGCGATTCTGACTTACTGCAATATGCTGCAGCGCAGGATTATTCGAGGGACATTCGTCGAAAAAGACAACCTTTCGCTTCTTAATAATATTGAAAAATCAGTCGAACATTCCGCTGAAATTATCGAAAGCATTCGTGACTTTGTCCGCTTCCGATCTTTGAAGACTGAACGGGTTTCGTTGCTGGAACTGATTGACCAGTCTGTCGTGATGGTTATTCCAACAGCACGTGGCTGGAATGCAGATCTTGTTGCGCCCGTTGATCCGCTGGACGTATTTGTTGACGTCGATAAGGCCCAGACCACCCACGTGCTGGTCAACCTGATGATCAATGCCTTGGAAGCCTGTTGTGAGTTTTGCATCGATCGCCCGCGAGTCGAGCTTTTTATTCGCGAAAATGTCGGAAGTCGAACCGTTACGGTCGCTATTAAGGACAATGGGCCGGGATTACCGGTTGCCGATCCAAATGTTGTTTTTGGTAAGTTCTATTCGAGCAAAAAAGAGGGTCTTGGAATGGGACTGGCGATTAGTCGAGACGTTTGCGAATCTCAGGGTGGATCTCTTATGGCGATCAACAATGATGGCGAAAGCGGCTGTACGTTTCTGGCGAAGCTACCACTGGTTCAGGACGACGGAAACGAAACTGAGGAACTCAAGTTGATTTCGGATATCGAGATTGCTGTGGAGTAATGGAACTTACCGCAAAGTGTCGTCGTTCCAGTCGCGTGGGAATGCGTGGTCATCGCACGAACCGTGTCGTTCGCTGACCACAAGTCAGCCTTACATGCTTCAGGTGGTCATGCAACCACCACGCACGATTCTCGTTAACTCGTTTTGATATTCTGTGGGAGCGGCCCATTGAAGCCTGTTTCACTGCGTCTGATTTGGTTGCCTTTCGGGCTGCGTTTGCCGAAGAACCGGAGGCGGGTTCGATGAGATCGCTTCTTGGTGGAAAACTTCAAGTCCGTGTTTTCGGTCTTGCGGTTTAGGTGTTCAATCACTGAATTGCTGATAATTGCGGGGTCATCGTTGGGAAAATTCCTTCACATTGCGACATCTGGTTAAAAACCTGATGCAAGCGGCGTAGAATCATGACGTTAATTCATGCGATTTGAAAACATGCAGTTGAGTTTCTCAATGACCGATTCGGCCAAACCAGTGTCTGACCAACTGGCACCACTTCCGTCACCGTCTTCGCAGATTCGTCCGGAAGAACTTCCCCCCGTCGAACCGCCCTCGGCTGGATATATTGTCCAGTTGTTCCTGATTCCGGCACTGATTGTGGCGGCCGTAATTGGGGTCTGGGCACTATTTGGTAAGTTGGCCGATTCAGACACTGATCTGCAGCAGCTAGTTGCAGAACTTGGCAGCGCGAACGAACATAGACGCTGGAGGGCCGCTCTTGGTCTGGCACAGGTCCTCAAGAACGAACAGGTGGCCCCGGATGAAAACGGTGTGCCTCTGGCAGAACAGCCTGCGGTTGCGGGAGCATTAGCTGGTTTGTTGAAAGAGTCTCTCGATTCAAAGTCAACTCTTGACGACGACATTAAGCATCAGGAATTTCTCGCCAGGACGCTGGGTTCGTTGCGTGCTGATGCTGTCGTGCTGCCGGTGCTGGGGCTCGCCCTTCAGGCTGATCGAAACATTGAAGTCCGAAAGAGCAGCCTGATGTCGTTGGCGATGATTGCCGGGCGACACTTTGCAACTCAGGCGGCGCTACAAAATAGTGGCGGCAAAGCAACTACGACGGTCGTTGATTCAGACGCTGCGATTGCATTGTCGCAACCACTCAGCAATCCGACGCTGGTCGATCTGGTTGTGATCGAAAGTCTGAGAAGGGCAGCTCAGGACGAAGAACCTTCCATTCGACATTTGGCTGCTTATGTTCTGGCACTCGTCAGCGGATCTGATGCAATTGAAACGCTAAAGGTGATGCTTCTTGATGGCGACCGCATGGTTCGTGCAAACGCTGGAGTTGGGTTGGCTCGCAACGGAGTTGCCGCCGGCGTGCCGGTTCTGACCAAATTACTGCATGAGGGTGTTGACGAGATTGGTGCCGAAACGTCGCGAGAGATGCTGTCTGATGAGCAAAAAAAAGAAATTCAATCGCGACAGTTTGAGCAGCCAATTATTCTTCGAAACTGTATTCGCGCTATTGGAAGTCAATGGACTGTGCTCTCTGACGAACAAAAAACGACTCTGACACCAATTCTGCAGCAACTTTCCGAAAGCTATGTCGCCGCTGATGTACGTCAGGAAGCCAAGACGGTTTTGAATCGAAACAAAGCTGCGAACGGAAATTGATCGCAGGCTGTGTCGCATTTTTGGTACATCAGCCGACTTTTCCGTCTTTATCGAGAAAAGATAACCGTTACGAGCGTCTACGGAACACTCGACTTGAACCTGCAGTTGGCAGTGTTTACGCTTCCGTGCAGCTAGCTTGCCTGTTGACAGCGATGACAATTTGGGTTTGGGCAGGACGAGTGGCGGGCGAAATATCGTCTGTCACCTGATGTCGGAATCGCTGAACAGGTAGATGGCATCTGAGTCCGATTGGACTTTGGCCGGTGATTTTTCCACTGCTGTCTGGCAGGAACGGTTGCCATTGTCGCTAAGTTGGAACTTCGTTTGTTTTCAGTTCTTATCGGTTTCCTGTGACACTGCATTGGCAATACTCAGATGATTCTCAGCGGCAGCGAAATCAAAGCCGAGCTCGGCAAGAACATCTGCATCGAGCCGTTCAACGAAGAGCAGCTAAACCCCAATAGCTACAATTTGACGCTGCATGACGAATTGTTGGTCTACGAAGAGATCAACCTAGACATGAAACGCCCCAATCGTTTTCGACGGATGACTATTCCTGAAGAAGGTCTGGTTCTGCAGTCAAACCAGCTGTATCTCGGACGAACCATTGAGCACACGGAAACTCACAATCTGGTTCCGATGCTGGAAGGTCGCTCTTCCATTGGTAGACTGGGGCTGTTTGTGCACATCACGGCCGGCTTTGGAGATGTTGGTTTTTGTGGCTACTGGACGCTCGAAATGTTCGCCGTACAGCCGGTTCGAATTTATCCCGGCGTGCAGGTTTGCCAGATTTTCTATCACACAGTTCAGGGCGATGTGACGGAATATAAAAGCGGCAAGTACCAGAACAATACTGACATTCAGCCAAGCCTGTTGTTTCGCGAACTGGGTGTGAAAGACGACCAGCAACTGAAGCTGGACTTTAACGAACAGTCTGAAAACGCCAGATAAATCGACAGACTCTCTGTGTGTCAGCAGTAAGCGGGATGTTCGTGACGAGGCCGGCTCTGGCAGATTTCGCCATGTCTGCGCGCAGTTCATGTCCCGGACTTTCGCTGCGATTGTCGCCCGTGGTGCTTGAACCGGTTCGAAAACTGAGTTGTTCTCAGGCCCGATCGGCGAGAATGGCCGATGCCGATGATCCGCAAGGCCTGACGTTAAAAACGCCTGTAGGGACGCCTACGATTGTGACGATCAAAAGGAAACTCAGCGGTTCCGTAAGCACAATATGTATCACGGGAACCAACGCAGGTTGACGGACTTCGCGGCAATACTTTCGCCGCTCCACTTTTCTAACGGATGGTCATCACAGTGGCGCCTGACGGTGAAACCCCGAACGGACTTTTGTCGCGTTGCCTTGGCGGCATTGTTGGATTCGGCGCGCGCCGCCCGCGGTTGTCATTGTGGATCATGGTGCTGCTCGGCTGTGCCGGAGTCGGCGTGACCGTGACGGATCTTCGTCTGCAAACAAGTCGTTCAGATTTGCTTGCTCCTAATCAGGCCTGGGAAGACTATAGCAAAGCATTTGGCGGCGATGCGGATTTGGTTGTTGTCGTCCAAACTGATTTTTCCAACACTCCACTGATCCAGTCTGTGTTAAACGAACTCGGCGATCGCCTGGAACGTGAACCCGAATACTTTAAAAATGTTCTGTACAAGCTCGACCAGACCAATCTTCGTCGCAAAGCTTTGCAGTATCTCACAAATCAGGAATTGCAGTCTGCAATTCGTCGAGTGGACAACTTCAAGCCGGTTCTGGATGAACAGCAATGGGATCTATTGAGAGTGGAGCGTCTTGCCTCGCAACTCGATCGCCAGATTCGTTCTGCGACCAGCCAACAATCGAATGCTGATACCGCAATAGCGTATGCTGAAAGACTTGCGTCGAGCCTGAACGGGTTTTTGGAAACGGGCGGAGCCGACATGCGCCTGAACAAGCATGGTTTCAAGTCTCCATGGCCGGACATCGTTTCCACTGAGATTGAACATTCAGCCCAGGACGCTGACTTGGCGTATCTGATGAATGGGAATCGCAGTGTTGGTATGTTGCACGTTCAGCCCGTGGCTGATGCGATGGGAATGGACGCCAACGCTCGATCATTGAACCGCTTGCGTGAACACCTCTCCGAGCTTCAGGCTGAGTACAGACCCGTTGCGCCGGATCTGGATCTGTCGCTGACAGGCATACCTGTGCTTGAACACGACGAACTGCGCCGCTCCGGACGCGACATGGTGAATGCATCGTTGATTGCATTCCTGCTGGTTGGCGTGCTGCTCACGTTTGGTCTGCGCGGTATGCGTCATCCAATGCTCGTGCTGATCATGCTAATTAATGCATTGGCGATTACCTTCGGAATTGCCACTCTTGCTGTCGGCCATTTGAATATTCTCAGCATATGCTTTGCGGCCATTATGATTGGCCTGGGAGTCGACTTTGGAATTCATTTTGTTTCGCGCTACCTCCATCTGCGTCAGGAGCTGTTCGAGCTGGATGAGTCTCTGGTTATGGCGGGGCAA
The DNA here is from genome assembly GCA_041689795.1 of Fuerstiella sp. Classification (GTDB taxonomy): domain Bacteria; phylum Planctomycetota; class Planctomycetia; order Planctomycetales; family Planctomycetaceae; genus Fuerstiella. The sequence goes on from JBDNFN010000085.1 coordinate 8,504, forward strand.
TCCGTCGGCACGGGGATTTTCACATCAGCAGCCACCACCGCACTTGCGTTCGGAAGTGCAGCCCTTACCGGATATCCCGGTCTGGCTGAGCTTGGTGTCATCACTGCTGTGGGCATTCTGATTTGTGCATTTCAAACATTTACGTTTCTACCTGCATTGATCGCGATTTCGGACGAGAAGGTCGATGTCGAAGAATTGCCCGTGCCGGTTTCCGGTAAGATGTGGCGAAGCGCAGTTGCGAAGTATCCAACGATTGCCATCGCTGTTTCAACGCTGTTCATCTGCGGAGTGGCGTACCGTGCTCTGGACTATGAAGACGGTACGGTTTCACTCAACGTCAAGTACGATTCGAATTTGTTGAATCTTCAGGACCACAGCCTGGCTTCTGTTCAGGCAGAACGAACACTGGCGCTGTCCGATGAATCTTTGCTGTACGCGGTTGCGATCGCCGATTCCCCAGAGCAAACCGCCGAAATCAGAAAACGTTTGCTGGAGCTTCCGACAGTCGATCGGGTTACGGAATTATCCAGCCGCATTCCGGGGGCGATCAGTGATGAAAAACGGCAACTGATTCAGAGCCTGAAAAGCAGACTGCAAAAGCTGCCGTCGCAGACTCCATCATTTTCCGCGTCAAATCCCGAGGTCGTTGGGGTTGCTCTTGACCAGCTATACAAGGGGTTGGCGGAATCCTCAAATCTTCAGGCTCGACAGGCTGCGAAACTATTGGATGAATTTCTGAACCAGTTGGCAGCGTTGTCGACGTCGCAGCAGGCCTCAGTGATTGATGCCTATCAGAATTTGATGGCAGGGTCATTACTGAAGGAATTCGGTCAGGTTGCAGCCGCGACATCACTTGACCCCGTGGAGCTCAACGATCTGCCATCTTCATGGCGAGATCGCTACTTACGCACTGACGGTGAACGTCAGTTATGGCTGATCAAAGTTTTCCCTCGTGCGAATATCTGGGAACACGACTCGTTGGCTTCATTTGTTCGAGATATCAGGACTGTCGTCCCAGACGTGACGGGTGTTCCTGTGCAGCAGTTTGAAGCGGCAACAAGAATGCAGGAATGCTATCAGGTAATTGCCCTGTATTCGCTGGGTGCCATCGCGATGTTTTTGCTGTTCGATTTTCTTCGACCAGGCCAAAAGCTAATGACTATCCTGCCACCTCTGCTTGTAGTTGGATTTGTGGGTTACACTTCGATTCAAAGAAATGGGCAGCTAAATGCTCATTTGCTGGTCGGCATTTATCTTGCGATGGTGGCATTTGTTGCAACTGTATTCGACTTCCGAAATCTGCGGGACACCTTGCTGGCCCTGATTCCACCGGTCGGCGGCGGACTCATGCTGCTGGGGCTGATGGCACTTCTAAACATCGATTTTAACCCGCTTAATCTGGTCGTGATGCCATTGGTGTTGGGGATTGGAGTCGACGATGGTGTACATCTGGTGCACGACTATCGTCGGCAATTGGCTGCCGGATCAAAAGAATACGTTCCGTCAGGTGACACAATTAACGGTGTGCTTCTGACATCGTTGACGTCAATCGTTGGATTTGGAAGCCTGATGGTTTCGGCGCATCAGGGGCTGAAAAGCGTTGGGATTGTTCTGGCGCTGGGCGTGGCTTCCTGCCTTGCCGTCGCTCTTTTGCTTGTGCCCGCAATTCTTGTGCTGGTTGCCAAATACCAGCCCGCTTCGCTGGAGCCAGTCCGAATTCGTCCTCCGCGAGAGGCGAAGGCGGACGTAGCTTCCGATGACGCTGCGGGCGATGATGCCAGCAAGCTGTCTCGAAAAGATCGACGTCGGCAGGCTGCTGCTTAGTAACTTCGACCGAAGAACGGTCAAACGAGGATGCCACTTCGTGATTTGTATGTCACCAAACTAACTCCGTTGTAATACAGGTTTGGGCGGTGACGTATGTGGCTGCCGTTGCACTAACCAGAACGCCGTGGTGGCTTTCGCTGCGAAATTGTCTGTCGTACAGGCTCCTTTTCGGCTCGCCGAATGGTCATTCGGTCTCGCGGCGTTTGGTGCTCCGCTCACAGCCCCGCCATTTCCTAATCGCGAAAGTCTGAACTGTCAAACAGTGGTGAGTGAACTGTAGGCCAACCAGGCAGGCGGTTGACGGATGTTTGCGTTTCTAAACGTTTTTCGTCGTCAAGTTGCATTTTGTAGACATGCAATGTTCCTCCAATCACACGCTTGCAGTTGGGTTGTGCGCATAACCTCTTTCTAGTAAACGACTTATTGTTCTGTTGGGAAAACGTCCCTGAATTCGTCCTGTTGTGGTTCACTCTTTGCAATTTGTTGGATTGCCCCTCGATGCAAAGAAGCAACGAGCCACCTCAGCAGGATGACCTAACTGATGATGAACCGGAAGAAGCGACAGCGACTCAACATTCAGTCCGATGGACGAACGGCAATTGTTGGTCTCGAACACATTGAAATCTGGGACGGAGCGGATCTTGCGCTACTGCGAGAAGTGTTATCCGAACTGATTGACAAGGAGTCGTATCTGTCGATTGGTGTAGACCTTCAATCTGTAAAGTATATCCCGAGTGGTTTCTTCGGGATGCTGTACGAATGGTACGAGGGAGGGATCCATATCCAGCTTCGTTCGCCTCAGCCAAACGTGGAGCAGATGCTGTGGTTTCGAATGTTCTTCAGAGAACAGCCGGATGGTTCATTCTCTCTCAATGACGAAGCAGTCCGAAACCATACTCCGGGTCAACAGGTCGAATATCATCGCCGCGAGTTTACCTCGGAACCGGACGAGTCAATTGAAGTGCCCGGGGTTAGTAACTTTGATGTTGAAGCTGCTTCCATCTGGAATCAGTAGCCGGTGCCGCAGGTGGGACCACACCCGACCATCCTATCTGGCTTCTGACTGCGTCACGGCACTTGCGTGACGCTCGATGAAGTTTGCCACGCGGGTTGGATCCGGGTGAGTAAAATGGTGTCCACTTGACTGTTCCGTTCCATCTTTGACTTCAATGATTTCGATTTCTCCACCAAGTCTGCGGTAGCGGTCTGCAATGATGAATGTGTTTTCCGTGGGTGGCACGATTTGATCGTTCAATGAGACGATGTGCAGGATGGGAATTTTTGCCGCCGCGATGGGCTGCAGCGCGTCAATTGGATTCTCGGTATAGGCCAACGCCTGTTCTTCTGTGAAGCCATACTCCTTCAGGCATGATTGCCAGGTTGCAGCGTGGCCCTTTCCCGTCCCCTTGCCGCCGGGCCAGCTCTTGAAGTCTGCAACCGGAGTGTCTGCATAGATGCAGGCGACGCGTTCAGGCCAGCGGGTTGCGAACCCGTAGACAAACAGACCTCCGCGGCTGACACCTTCCAATGCGACTTTTTGCGACATGCCGTTCTTTATCATGAACTCGTAGAACGCATTCCAGTGCTTCATCGAATTGGGCGACCCAAGCATCCCGTTTGTATTGATGTAGGCAATATGGAATCCGCGATTCAGTAGAATCTCATCTGCTTCCGCGTGAAATTCGGGAAAACGCGCTCGCCAAACCCACGGATTACCAGTTGCGGCATTTGTTGGAACAACGACATATGCGTCGCGTCCGTCTGTCTTAAAATTGTGTCGCGTAAAGCCCTTCCACTGACTCTGAGTTCCCGGCCAGTCTGCCTGTACTGAGCTGGTGATGATGATACTGGCGAGAAGAATAATTCGTCGAACTACAGTGTTTCGCATATCTGACCTTATGGATTTTGTCGAGAGTTTTCTGTGTGGTCTGTCGTTTTGCATGAACTCGAATACGCGAAGAACAGTATACGAAGACCAAACGAATATCACCAATTGTGCGTTGTAACCAGTCCTGGCAACTTCTGGGTGAATGAGTGGGCCGCTATAAGACTTTAGTTCCTGCAGGCGGCAATTGAGCGTCAGATTTTGTGCTGCAGTCGGTATGTACGGCAATTCTCAACTGAAAACTGCTTCTGTTTGGGATCACTTTCTTCATGCAGGGCTCAAATCACTGGATGGCGAGTCCGGCTAACGCAATACAAACTTCTCAAGGCCGACGCATTGAAGCGAATTCAGCTTATTCGTTGTTTATCAACTGGCGTTGCTTGTCAGTTTACTTGTTTCGCCATATCGATGTACTTCAAGATCATTGTGTTGCTGTTGATGACGGGGTGCAGTAGCCAGTTTCGTTCCGAGCCCTCCGGTTCTCGGGTGAACACCACAAGCAACGAATCTCAAACTGTAGCTTCTGAAGCTGCAGCAGATGTTCTGCAGTTTGCGGAACTGACTGGCGTAGAGTTCGCACGAATTCCGGCGGGGCATTTTGTGATGGGGGCCTCAAGTCTTCAGCAATCAAACCAGTTCAACAGTTGCGAACGTCCGGCTCACGAAGTTGGCATTACGAAACCGTTTTATCTTAGTCGCTGTGAAATTACGGTCGGCGCTTTTCGGCAGTTTGTTGATCACACGCGTTACGTGACGGAAGCCGAGCGAAGTGGGATGGGCGTGAATAGCCTCAATCTGGTCGACGGAAGTATCCAGAGGCTTCCGGAGACTGTCTGGACATCGCCCGGTTTTGTGCAGCAAGACACGCATCCCGTGGTCTGCGTCAGCTGGAACGATGCGGGAGCGTTTTGCGGATGGCTTTCGAAACGAATTGGCCGGCGTGTTCGGTTGCCGACAGAAGCGGAATGGGAATACAGCTGCCGAGCCGGGACGCAGTCGCGATTCAGTACCGGTGACCTGTGGGACTCACTGAATAGCAGTTGCAATCTGGGTGATCAAGCGTTGCTGCGAGCATTCCCGTTGGCTGGCGGAATAGGGGACTGGAACGACGAGGCCCCGTTCACGTGCGAAGTCGGAAGTTTTGAACCTAACAGTTTTGGGCTGTTTGATATGCACGGAAACGTGGGCGAATGGTGTCAGGATTGGTTTGCGGCTGACTACTATCGGTTGTCGCCTGAGTCTGATCCGGTGGGGCCGGAACAGGAAACGGAATGGCACTCAGTGCGCGGGGGCAGTTGGTATAATTCGCCGGAAAGCTGTCGTAGTTCCGGCCGACATGATGGGATTGAGACAATGGCCAGCACAACCAATGGTTTCCGAGTTGTTATCGAAATAGCCGATGAGCAACTGCGTAAATTGCCATGAGGTCGCAGATTAAGATTGTGTAAATGCTAAACGGGAATCCGGTTTATTTGTCCTCTGCATCATTCTGTTGTCGAGACTCTTTTTGCGCTAAATACGAGTCCCACTCTGTTTGAAAGTTGGCTTTCGACGTGGCGTTCAGGATTACATAGTCGCCATAAGATTTTGTAGTGGCCTGAAAATAGCAGATTCCCATTTCGTCATCAGAGAAGTCTCCCCAGTACACGTCCTGCGGTGGCAAATTTGGGTTTTGGGGATTACCTGCAGAGTTGTCGAAGATGCAATCGACCTGAATTCGTGTGCCCGCCGGCAATTCGACCGGCTTATCAAATGCATAACTGTCCTGCCAGTAGAAGTCCCAGTCATTGATTTGGATAAGCGGCATGCGTTCACCGTTTGGCAGAATAGCAACAGCCTGAATCTTCTTTCCAAGCACATGCATGTGAGGCGTCGCGTCCAACAGAATTGTGTCCACGGGCAATGTCCACTCGGCTTGATGAAGGTACTCGGACTGATTGGCTGGGATGACTAGGTTAACCTTGGCGACCATGACTTCCGTAACCAGGCGGTCCGCCCATTCTGGGGCGAAATATAGTCCAATTCTAGATTGATCCTTCACCACGCGGCCGGAAGGGTGGTAGTGAATCTGGATAATCAGATCGGCATTTTTCATCAGCGGGCGCCCCATGCCAACGGGTAATTGATTGGGAAGCCCACCTGGCCCCCAGCCACCAAGCGATCCGGACACGACAAATCCAGGCGTTCCAACTCGACTGTAGCCCGGGCCCGGATCGGCAGCATCCAGTTCTCTGCCCTTGCCTGACGTGTCGTAAAAGGTGGTCGCATGATGAACAACTTCCGGAGCGCCTGGACGAAACTCGAAGCCGCTGATCAGCCGATTTTTTGTTAGACCAATGGGAATCACAAAGTGTCTGTAAATATCGGGGCCATCAGCGGGGACATCAAAGGCTTCCGGCATTACGAGTTCAAGATCCGGCGTTCCAAGTTGCCATCCAGTTGGAAACTGCGGTGGCGAAGGCATCGCGCTGTCCGGGCCTCGCGGCATTCCTGATTCCACCCATTTGCTGATCGTCTTGATTTCAGCGTTTGCGAGTCGATGTTCGTTCTTGAATTTTCCAAAACCAGATGTTGGCTTCCATGGAGGCATGAGTCCTTGCCGGATCACTTCACGAATCTGAGTCCCGTGCCGGGTTGCGTCTTCATAAGTCAGTAGAGCAAACGGAGCAGCTTCACCGAGCCGGTGGCAGCGACTGCAGTGTGCAAACAGTAGAGGAGCGATATCCTGAGTAAATACAACCGTGTTGTGTTCGGTGTTGGCAGGCGATACTGAGTGGTGCGTATTGGACGTAGGTGGCGATTCGATTCGGCAGCCAATAGCTGTTGTTCGTGATTGCTCGGGCATTTGTCCCGCTAGAAAACAGTCGATCGCTAAACGCAGACTGTCATGCTGCATTTCGCGTTGTTGTCCGGCAATGCGGCTAAAGCGATCATCAATCCGGCCGGAATATACAATTTCACCTCGCGCATCGACGACGATAGCCTGCGGCGTGTGAGTCGCCTGTAATTCCGAGCACAGCTTCTGCTGCTGATCCAAAATGATTGGAAAGTCAACTTTGAACTTATTGCGAAACTCTTCAATCACAAGTCTAGAGGCGGATACGGCAGGTACTACTCCGATCAGTTCGACGCCCTGTTCTCGCAGGTATTCTTGCAGCTTGTTCAGCTTTGGTAGATAGCTGTTACTGATTGGACATTCGGGTGAAAGCACCAGATAAACAGCAGCGAGTGAATGCTGAGACGACGCTTCGGTCGGCGACGACGGAGCGGTTGGCTTTATACTGAGTGTGGTTGTTGGCAGTCGCGGAAACAGAAACAGCCCCAACAGGACGCCACATGTGCTAAGCAACCCCATGATTAAATAGGTGCGCATTGGGCGTCCCTCCTTCTTTTCAGAGGCTACGGGCAATGATCCATTGCCGTCAATAGGAGCCTGTCGCCCGAGGGCTGCGTATTCGAACGGTAGATCGGAGTAGCAGAATCAGTTCGCGCCAAATACTAAAACTTCTTCACGAAATTTGAATTGCACTTTCCTGCTACTCCGACAGCACCCAACCGGGCTTGCTGACGAAGCAATTCCATTGGTAATACACAAAAAAAAGCCCATCGCAAACTTGCGACAGGCTTTAGATGTATTGCTTCGGACTAGCCACCGATCTGTGGCTGTCGCTGTGAGCTCTTGACCCGCATTTCAGCACGACGTCGGTTTCTTCGACGCTCGTCACTTGGCTTTTCGTAGTATTCGCGTTTGCGCATTTCTCTTTTGATGCCGGCATGCTCGACCAGTTTGCGAAACCTCTTTACCGCATCATTTACATTCTCGTTGTCACGCAGACGCAACTTGACCACAAATGAACTCCAGGACGTGTTGAAAGCAAGAAAAAGGGGAGCAAATGCCCACAAATGTTAGTCAGAGAATACCTAATGTTCGCACTTTTGCAAACAGTTCTGACCTGAACTTCAAACAGAGGCGATTAAATCCCCTACCAACTGATTGGCATAGAATCCAAATATATGAACGGTCTGTCGAGGCCCTGCGTCTCAATATCGGAAAAAAAGTGAGGTTTAAGTGCGTTTCAATCTCTGGAATCCTCGTGTTTCGTTCAGTCGGTCTGTGCTTCTCAATTCTGGTTGTCTCAATTCCTCGGTAGATTCCCTCATTACTGTCGAGAAAAATATTAGGACAACGGCGATTTTCGGGGGATCACTTATCGACGGGGATGGTTAAATCGTGCCCGTCTTGCGTTTGCCGGAATTGTCGGCGAAGATCTGGAGGTCACCGTCGTGGAACCACAATCCGGGAAGATCTGCCGCCTCAGCATGGATATCAGGAGTTGTTGATGAAGAAATGTCGTCGTTGTTCGAAGCCAGCCACTTTGCACATCACAGAGATCCATGATGGAAACGCGGTTGCCATTCATTTGTGTGAGACCTGTGCGCGCGAGTATCTTGAGGACGAATCAGGACAATCATCGCCAAATCCCGCGGCTGAGTTGGCGGCTAAGCTGGAAGCTCTGGTTGCTGACGACGATGACGAAGTTGTCGTTCGATGTACCAATTGCAACATTTCGTTTAATGAATTCCGCGAGCAGGGCCGCCTTGGATGTCCTGTTTGCTATGAAGAATTTCGTCTGGACTTGCTGCCGTTGCTGGAAAATATTCATGAAGAAAGCCGTCACGTTGGCAAACGACCTCTGCGGAGTCCGACTCAAACAGAAGATCAGTCGCGTCTGATACAACTCCGCAATCAGCAGCGAGAAGCCGTCGATCGGGAAGACTATGAGGCAGCAGCTAAACTGCGTGATCGAATTACGGAAATCGAGGCTTCGCTGCGACCTGATCCTGACAGTTGAAGTTTTCTACAGTTTAAATCCGATGTTCGCCGCAGAAGTCCGGCAACGCTTTTGAGTATGGTGAGTCCATACTACAATCAAAATAATCTGTTCACTTTCGCCGCCCGGGCATTGTTGAACGCTAACAAAGCATGCACGCGGAAGGTTTTGTAAGTTGACGCCTGACGGAGAAAATAAATCTTTTAGTCTTACCGATCTGGTCCAGACCAGTGGCAGATGGCTGTGCGCCGAGGGCCCTGAATCGGACATTGTGATTTCAACTCGCATTCGACTTGCTCGAAATGTTGTTGGCTATCCGTTCATGTCGCGAGCTGACGACGACATAAAGAAACAGCTTGTCGAGACCCTTCGCAACACAATTCAGTCGACTCAAATTGGTCACAATTATCAGTTTGTTAATGTTGCCGAACTGGACGAGTTAGATCGTCAACTGCTGGTGGAGCGGCAGTTGATTAGTCGTGAACTGGCTCAGTCGAATGGGCCTCGCGGCGTTATGATCGGCAGCAACGAACAGACCAGCATCATGCTGAATGAAGAAGACCATGTTCGAATGCAGATTCTGAACAGCGGACTGGCGCTTGAGGAATCGTGGGCTGAAATTGACGTTCTGGACAATGCTCTGGAAGATCGTATCAGTTTCGCCTTTGACGAAACTCTCGGCTACCTGACGGCCTGCCCAACGAACGTTGGCACGGGTATTCGAGTGAGCGTGATGCTGCATCTGCCTGGATTGCGGATTACCCGTGAGATCCAGAAAGTGCATCAGGCTGCTCAAAAAATCAACCTGGCAGTTCGAGGCCTTTATGGCGAAGGCAGTCAGGCTATGGGCGACTTTTATCAAATCTCCAATCAGGTCACGCTTGGCTGCAGTGAACAGAATCTTCTGGACAACCTGGCTGAAGTCGTTCCGAACATACTGGGCTATGAACGTCGCGTACGAGATCTGCTTTGTCGTGACAATAAATCGCAGCTTGAAGATCAGATCTCCAGGGCGATGGGGGTTTTAACGAGTGCTCGTTCGATTAGTTCCGAAGAAACCATGCATTTGCTGTCCAGTGTTCGGATGGGTGTGAATCTGGGGCTCATCAGTAACGTTGATATCGGAACGGTGAATGAGCTGTTCATTCAGACGCAGCCATCACACCTTCAAAAAATCAGCGGTGGGCCACTAAAGACGCCCGAACGCAATGAAGCTCGAGCGTCGTATCTTCGAAAGCGTTTAAAAAAATAGCTGCAGTTGGCTGCCGTCAGCCGTCTTTGTTAGGGCGAGGCGGCGCACCGTCTTTGGGATTATCCAATACGATTGTCTTGCCTTCGTTATAGTCCCCTTCGGTTTTTGGTGTTCCGCGCGGCCAGGACAGGACAAAGCGTGTGCCTTCGCCGGGGCCTCCTTCAATACGAATGCGGCCGCCATGTTCCCTAATAATCTTGCGGCTCACAGGCAGGCCAATGCCTGTGCCCCGCTCGCCCTTAGACGATTCGAACACCTGAAATACTGAGGAACGCTGTTCTTCCGGAATGCCCGGCCCGTTGTCTGTTACCGCAACCAGCATGACATCGTTGGCAGCGTCGTAACCTGTTTGAAGCACAACCGTACCGCTATCCGATTCTGCCACTGCGTCCAGTGCGTTCGCCACAATATTCAACACCGATCGATGAATCCCCTCGCTGTCGAAGGCAGCGAGAGGGAGTTCTGCGGGGCGAAATTCGAGCGTAACTCCGTTCTGTTGGGCTCGCGTGGTAGCCAGTTCAATGACTTCCTGGCAGACCTCATTCAGATCACCGGTTTTTAAGTCAGGGACGCGTTCTTTGCTGAAGCTCAGCATGTCCATCACGAGATCAGAAATGCGGTTTTGGTTGCGTTCAACAATTCCCCAGCCCTGACGCACCAAGTCGTCATTCGATGATTTAAGTCCGGTTTCAATCAGATACCCGCCACCACCGATTCCCTGCAGAATATTCTTGATGTGATGACTCAGTACAGCCACTGTTTGTCCCATGGCGGCAAAACGTTCGGCCTTGACAAGAGCGTCCTGAAAACGACGTGCTTCGACAGCCAACGCACTATGCCGAGCAACCGCCAACACGGTTTTTAGATGCTCATCGGTCAATCGGTTTCCTTCATTGACCGTCCCGTCCGCTAGAAGGGGAGTAGTGATGTCCAGATAGAACACTCCCAGCAGTTCTTCCTGTCCTCGCATTGGGGCACAGATTGCTTCACGAATTCCCGATGATAAAATACTGTTGGCGGCACCAAAGCGAGCGTCGTGAAGTGCATCGGATGTTCGCACGGCGTTACCGTGCTTCAGGACATGACCGGATATCGAGCGAGAAATTAACATCTGTTCCTGCGGTCCTTCTGCATCGTCGCGTCTGCGAAAGACAAGTGGCGTGAGTTCTCCGCCTATGGCGTCTCGCAGCAGTATGCAGCCCCGGTCGGCGCCAACGGTTTTTAAGGTAAGGTCAAGTATGCGCTGTAATAGCGTTTCCAGACTGTGAAACGGGCGAACAAGTTCTTCGGCGATCTGATACAGCAACTCAAGACCGGACTTCTGATCCGGCCAGTTAGCGCTGGAAACGGACTCCGCCTGTACCTGCTGAATGATTGCGGAATGCTGATCTGCTTTTGAGTCGTCCACAAAGCGAACATGTTCAGTAAGTTCCGACGATTCCGTGTGAGCCTTAATCTGAAAAGTCATGACTGTTGTGCCAAGTCGAATCGAATCGCCATGGCAAAGAGTGGTTTCTTTAGTGCGTTGTCCGTTCACATAGGTACCATTCGCACTCTTTAGATCACGAATTTGATAGTTCGTTCCGTTGTGAGAAATCACGGCATGTTGGCGCGAAATCTCCGTGTCATCGATTCTGATTCTTGTTCCGACGCTGCGCCCCACGATAATCTCGCCACTGTCCGTGGCGATGTCGTATCGTGTTCCCCGTGCTGAACCGCTTACGACAAGTAGAGTTGCATCAGTCATTGAGAAGGCGAATCGTTTAAAGGGAGTGTTTAATTGTTGGCGAGACCGAAGCCAATTGCTGAATCAGGGCTTGGCTTCCAGTAATTCCAGAAATTCATCTTCAGTCAGAACTGTGACGCCCAGTGATTCGGCTTTCGCAAGTTTGCTGCCTGCATTTTCACCGGCGACGACGAAATTCGTCTTCCTGGAAACACTGCCTGACGCTTTGCCTCCGTGAGTTCGAACCAGTTCGTTTATTTCATCACGGGACGTTCTGACGAGAGTGCCAGTGACAACAACAGTTTTTCCTGCCAGCACCGCGTTTGCCGAATCTGCCTCTGTTTTTGCAATCGGCGTGCCGAGATTCAGTCCCAGCTTTGCCAGTTCTTCAATCATTCCTTTTCCAAAGTCGGAACTGAAAAACTGACGTACAGAAGCCGCAATGACCGGACCGATTTCGTCAACCGCTGCCAGCGTTTCGACTGTTTGCTTGCCGATTTCTTCTGCCGTACCGAACGCGGCTTCAAGTACGCGAGCATTGTTTTGCCCAACGTGTCTGATGTTCAACCCTGTTAGCAGTCGCCAGAAAGGCTGTTGTCGGGATGATTCTATGCCGGCCAGTAAGCGGTCGACGGAACGATCGGCCTGGCGTTCAAGTTGTAGCAATTCGTCACGACGTTCATGAAGTCGGTAGAGCGACGGGATTCCGTCGATCAGTTTTGCGTCAATAAGTTGTTCGACCATTTTTTCGCCCAGCCCATCAGTATCCATGGCTGGCCGGGAAGCGAAAAAAATCAACGTTTCGCGAAGCTGTGCAGGGCAGGAAGGGTTGGGGCAGCGAACGTAAACACCACCTTCGTCCTGCTGAACGGTCGCATCACATTCGGGGCAGTAAGTTGGAAAGTGGAACTCAGTTTCGGCGCCTGTACGTTCGGAAAGATTTACTCGCAGCACGTGAGGAATGATCTTTCCGGCTTTCTCAACCAGCACCTTGTCGCCGATCATTATCCCCAGTCGTTGCAGTTCGTCGCGGTTGTGTAGACTGGCTCGGGATACCGTTGTGCCATCAATTTCTACCGGCTCGAGTTCTGCGACGGGTGTTAGCGTTCCGGTCTTTCCAACCTGAATAGAAATCGCCGTGACCTTGGTCTCGGCTTCGTATCGCACCCATTTGTATGCTCGGACCCACCGAGGACTTTTAGATGTGGTTCCAATTTCTTCGCGTTCAGCAAAGCTATTGAGTTTGACAACAATGCCGTCAACTTCAAACGGCAGTTCAGCGACGCCGACCATCATCCGGCCGACCACCTGCATCAGCTGGTTGAAACCGCATGCCTGGCTAACGCTGGGGGTGATGGGCAATCCCATCTGTCGAATTGAATCAAGAAATTCAAGATAGTTGGTCCAGGCGATGCCTTCCACAAATCCAACGCCGTGCGCGAGAAACCGGAGGCTGCGTTTGCGAGCTTCTTTAGAATCCAGGAGTTTCAGTGCACCGGCGGCCGCATTTCTTGGGTTCTTGAATGGGTCGTCGCCTGCGGCCACCTGTCTTGCCTGAAACGCCGCGAAGTCTTCATTAGGAATGACGACTTCTCCACGGATTTCCAATACCGCAGGCGGTGTTTTTGAATTGAGTCTCAAAGGCACGCCGCCGACGACACGAGCGTTTGACGTGATGTCGTCCCCGACCATACCGTTCCCGCGCGTGATGCCTCGCGTGAATTCACCGTTTTCGTAGATCAATGCCATGGCGACCCCGTCAATCTTGTATTCGACGGTGTAATTAATGTTTTCCTGTCCAAGTGATTTTTGCAGGCCGGCATCCCAGTCGACGAGTTCCTGTTCCTGAAACGCATTGTCGATCGACAGCATCGAAATTCGGTGTTCAATCTGCTGAAAGCCATCGATTGGAACGCCGCCGACTTTGCGAGAAGGGCTGCTTGGGGAATCGTATTCGGGATTCGCGGCCTCAAGTGCCAGAAGTTTGGTCATCAACTCATCATATTCGCGATCGGTAATTTCCGGTGATGCTGCGACATAGTACAGATGATTGTGTCGCTCGATTTCATTCCGTAGAGCGTCTGTTTCTTGCTTAATTGCGTACGTCATAAAAACTTCCGAGCTGGCAATCTGACACGATTCAACATTCAATTTATTCTTAGGAACAGTCTCGGAATTGACTTCCCGTTGATCCCGACTCGAAGAAGTGGCCAGACGTCACTGAGTGAATTCAAACAACGAGCACTTTGTTTATCTGTCATTTCGAAAAGGTGAGTGTTTCTGTACAAGTGATATTTGTTATACGCCCGGTTGTCAGGCACAAAAGTGTCCTTATTCAAGACCACTTAGAATTATTTCTCGGCTACCGTTCTCGGATTAGTCCTTTGTGTGAGACGTGTCGTCGTCGATTTTCGGTTCATGAATTCCTCGAAGTGTGCGGCTTCGGTCGATACTCATGGCCAGAAAAGCCAAACTCAGGACGACTACGAATTCCCCCATCAGCAGAGTATTGCCGTTGTCGTTCAGCCATATCGAAACCGGGGCCTCTGGATTACCAAACAGCGATGCAATCAGAGCCAGAATGGTCATGATAAATACGACTGTCGCTGGCACGATGAGCCGAAAAAATAGTGTGGGTTTTGTTTGAGGAGGCTTCATGGAATTGAATTTAACGGAGTAAAACGCGCAATTTTGGAGCAAGTCATATAGATTATGACCAATAGTCGATGTTTGGCAAAGCGACTCAATAGCAAAGGCTGGACAGTTAATTCACTCTGGTCGCCTAAATGGCGTACAAACTTCTGTCTGGCCGTTTGCAGCTGAAATTCATGACCGCTAATCCCGCAATCAATCACCGTCCTGTTGGCTGGAAATATTTCTGGCTGGTCTGGGTGTGCGTGGCTATTTTGACTGCTCGTCTTGAGTATCTGCGTCTGTTACCACTGCTGAAACTGGATGGTGGATTTATCACCTGGCTGTCGTTTTGGGACATGGATACGACAATGCCGCTGCTTGTGTTGCTGGCATTACCGGTGCTGGTTCGGTGGGGATCCAGCACGCTGTCATCCGGGCGATCTGTTCAGGCTGCTGGAACTTCGGGCGGGTACGCCCGGCTAAGTTTTGCCGGACTAATGATTTTCTTGTTGTCGACGTTCGCCAGCTTCAAAATCGGAGCTGAACCCGTTTCTGTGCAGTTCGCGTATTCTTCTGCCACAATGCCGTTTGCGGAATTACCGCCCGCGTATCACGACGAATACAGCTATTTGCTGCAGGCACGTACGTACCGAAGTCTGCGACTTTCGTATCCGCCGGCAGTTGTGCGGCCGGACTTGTTTCATCAGATGCATGTGTTGAATGAGCATCGTACAGTGAGCCGGTATTTTCCAACCACTGGCCTGTGGATTGCGCCTTTTGATGCCGTCGGTCATCCCATTTACGGTCATTGGCTGGCGGGAGCGTTGGCGGCCGTGTTCTTTTATTTGTCGTTGTTGCAGATAACCAGATTTGAAGTTGCGGTGCTGGGCGGAGTTTTAATTGCCGTCAGTCCTGGGATCGCCGTGTTCAGCAATTTATTGTTGGCACATCATCCAACGATGTTGGCTCTTAGTATGTTTACGTGTTCATATTTCAGAATGGTTGCCACTGGCCGGATGCGTTTCGCGTTTGCGGCGGGAACGGCTTTGACCTTCGCAATGTTAGCTCGACCGATGACGGCGGCCGGATACGCTCTGCCATTCGGTGTGTGGATGGCACTTTTTTTACTGCGAGATCGGACAACTCGGAAACTTGCCGTTGGATTCGCCGTACCGTTGCTGCTTGGCTTTAGTGCGCTGGCCATGTTGAATCACGAGGCGACCGGTCGCTGGAGTCGCAGTGCGTATCAGGAATACACAGATCGATTCACTCCGCGACATCGTTTTGGTTTCAACAACGGGATAAACGCCGAACGTCCCAGTGGGCCTCCTGCCGTTCAGAAATACGACGCATGGGCAGAAAATCTGACGCCTGAGATGGCGTGGGGCAACGTGCAGAATCGATTACGTTCAAGCTTTCAGTGGACGCTCGCAACAATGCCTCTGCTTTACGGCATTATGATGTTTCTGCCGGCGATGTTATCGCCAAGGTATCAGCGAGAAGAAACTGAATCACTGGAGTGTGTCGGGCTTTCCGGCTTTTCGGATCACCAGTCAATCGTGATGCTCCGTATCCTGGCGAGTTCAGTTGTAACCCTGCATCTGGTTCACATACCTTATTGGTATGATGGAATCATGCATTGGCACTATGTTTTCGAAACAGCTCCGTTGCTGCTGATGCTGGCTGCAGTGGGATTTGTTCGGGCGATCGAGTTCTTGAAGATGTCGATGTCCGGGCGGCTTGCAGCTTTCTGGTGCATGTGCCTGTTAATGGCCGGTTTGCTGCCTGGCTGGGTTAAGCTGCCAATGTTCGACAATGTGTCCAAGGTTTCCGCCGCCATTAACGAGCAGGCTTTTTCTCGTGTTCGATTCGAGCAGTTTCGCCGGGCCATTAATGCGCCAGTAATTCAAAAGCCCGCATTGGTGCTGGTTGACGAAACGAATACAGATCCGCAACTGAGCTATATTCTCAATTCGCCCGAACTGAATTCTGATGTGATTGTCTGCAGACGTCCGGGAACCGACACCGAAATTGAAGAACTGCGGATCGCGTTTGGTGATCGCACAATCTATCTGTTTAAGCCATCAACATTTGCCTTCGAACGCTGGCAGGAAACTACTTCGCCGATCGATTGAACGTCGGTTGATGCAACTTGTCGTCGAGGACATTCAGGCCGCCCACTGCAGAGATTTGGTTCTTGAAGATAGGTGCACGATTGTCCTGCGTGCAGCCAACGTGTGCGAATGGATTTGCACCGCTCCCTAGACTCATTTGCTGGCATTTCTCGCTTCTAAGTCATTCTGCCTGAAAAACTTAGGCGTCCCGGACAAGCGATATTGCTGGATGCATCGCAGTCTTCAGAGACATGGACGCAACTCAGGACAGTCGCTGTGTCGCGGAGCACACGCCGCCACGCAAACGCATTTTGTTATTTACACGTCCGTCAGTGCAGCGATTGCATCGCTTAGCCAAACATCGATCAGTTCCTCGGGAAGTCGTTCGTGCTGTTTTTGTGAGTCGGAATCAGCGCCGCCCATTTCCTGTTGACCGATCAGCGTAGCACTCGCATTTTTAGTTGCTGCTGCCGCTTCTGTGTGAGAAAGGGCAAGGTTGGCGAGCTGAATTTTAATGTCAGCGAATGTGGGGACATCGCTGTCTTGTTTCTTAAGACTCGGTGAAGTCGCCGCGACAGTGAAGTCAACGCCGGAACTCCAGGCCCCCAGATTTGTATCGGTTCCGATGGCTCTTATCCATGCTCGGTAATTTCCGGCGGCCAGCAGAGTGGCCGGTGTGAACGAAATGTCTGTCAGCGCAGTTTCGTCGATGACCTTGTTTGTGCCTGTCGACTGATTGTTGACCCACAGTTCGTATCTTGCCGTATTCGCGACTGTTGTCCATGCGAACAGAACGCTGGCGGCGGATGACGACGAGCTGACCAGTGGGCTAACCAGCGATGCTGATGTGGCGGCTTCTATTATCATTGAAAAATCGTCGCTCCATGCAGACGGCGTTCCAGCCAGGTTGACGCTGCGGACTCGAACTTGATACAGGCCTGGATTCAGCGGCGTGGATGGACGAAATGCAGTTGTGGCAATTCCCTGTGACGTAATAAATCCAGACTGCGAATTTGTGATGTCGTCAATTTGGATTTCATACGAAGCGGCGGCCGTAATGGCTGTCCAGGTTATTGTTGGAATTGAGTTGGTTGAATTAGGGAGCGGGGCTGTTATCGAAGGCGGATCCGTTGATTCTGTAACAGTGAATTTTGTTGCAAAACTCCAGCTGCCAACCGGAGTTGCCGCGTTGTATGCTCGAAGCCAAACACGATAGTTTCCTGGCAGCAATGGTGAAGCCGGAGTGAATGACGGAGTCTGAATGTTGTTCTCCAGAATCGCCGCATTAATAGAACGAGTGTCGTCGTTCAGCCAAAGTATGTATCTGGTCGCGGTGTCGATGGTGGTCCAGGAGAATGTCGGCCGCGTTGAATCCGTTGATTCGCCAGGAGAGAAAAGTTCGAGCGGGCCAGTGGTTGTAGTAACTGTGAAGCCTCGAGTATCCGTGCTCAGTAGCGTGGCTCCGTTATAAGCCCGCACGGTCGATGAATATGTTCCGATAGGCAGCGAGCTTTGCAGAGACAGGGTGTTTGTGACAATGTTCTGTTGCGTTTGCTGCAAAACGCCGTTTTGGTTGATGTCAAGTTCGTAGTGGGTGGCACTGGCTGTGCTGCTCCATACAAATATGGGAGCAGTATTTAAAGTAGAATCCACGGGAGCCCAGATTGTTGGCACCGCTGCGGAATCCAGCACAACGTAATCAATCGGTGTGCTCCATGTACCAACGGCCACTGTGCCGCTGTATGCACGCACCCAGGCGCGATAGGTTGACGATGGCAGTGCTTCCGTAGTTGTGAAAACCGTGTCGGCTATGTTTGAATCGTGAATGACGAGTTTCTGCCCGTTCATGGAATCTTCGACCCACAGTTCATAACGCGTGGCTCCAGCCACCGAAGTCCAGCTGAAAACGGGTAAAGGATTTTCCGAGCGGGATGACGGATTGGCAAATTGCACCTGGCCAGTGACTTCGCTGACTTGAAAATTAACACCAGCGCTGCGAGCGGTGCCGAACCCTGTGATATAGGCAACATAATTTCCCGGCGCCAAACCTTCACCGGGCGTATAGGACGTGCCAGTTAGGTTTGAAGCCTCAATGATATCGTTGACTCCTGTCGACAGGTTGTCAACTTTCAATGCATAGCTGGCAACGTTCATCGGTAGCCATGAAAAGACTGGTGCCGTGTTTGTGCTGGACGCAACGGGATCTGTCAACACACTTGTGGCACTGGTTGCCAATGTGAAGCTAAACGCGGGGCTCCATGTGCCAAGTGCTGAAGCGCCGTTGAATGCTCGGACCCAGGCCGTGTAGGCATCCGCCGGCAATCCTGTCAGCGGCGTGAACGACGTTGTGGATAGGTTTGACTGATGAATAATTCGCTCTTTATTGACGCCGTTCACCCATAACTCATAGCGAGTTGCCAATGCGACCGGTGACCACGCAACCGTTGGGCGACTGTCCACAGACGAACCGACAGGGTCGGTGATAAACGGGTTGCTCGAAGTTTCAAGAATAGCGAACGATACGGGATCACTGAAGGGAAGAAACGCGGTTCCGTTATGTGGGCGGTAACGCCATGAATAGATTCCTGCCGGAAGTGCTTCATGAGGACGGAACGTTGTTGCAGTGAGCTGACTTTGAAGGATTACCTGGGATAGCCCGGTGGTCAAATTATTGACTTCAACTTCGTAGCGAACCGCACCGGACGTAGCTGACCAGTTGAATGACGGAAGACTGTCGTAAGCAACAGTCTGAGTCAGAATGGTGATGGCGTGGTCTTCGACTTCACCGTTCGCAGCTGCTCCAGTTGGCGCGGCTGCAGCCGCGTCTGTGCTTAGGCGAAATCTTGCAAAAGTGTTTCCTGCTGTGCCAATTGCCGGTGCCCCGAAATTCAAGGTCACTGTTCCATTGTTTGTGCCGTTGGAAACAGCAACGCTGGATCGTTCGCTGTTTTCGAAAACGCCGTTGCGGTTAAAGTCCACCCAGCCGTATAGCGTTGCCGCGCTGCCGATTGTGTTTGTGACGTTTACCTTTATGCTTCCCGCGGCCCCTTGGACAAGAAACAGACTGTCAGACAGATTAAAGTCTTCGTCGTCAGTTCCAGATGTGTCGTCGGCAGTTGCATTGGCATTTTGCAGGCTGCCATCGTCACCCTCGACAATCGCTCCGATTTTCAGTCCATTGACGATGGCATGCCGGGGGCCGTTGTCTACTGATCTCGTCTGGTAATTGCCAGCCCCTGTGCCGCTTGTTGCATCGGGCGCGTCGCCATAGTCAGTTGGGCCAGCGACTGCCGTTACGTCCCATCCCAGGTCGTCAATCGCAGCCCAGTCCAGGTCAGTGAGATACTTTCGTGTACCGGTCGTCAGTTGCGGATCCAATGCCACTTCCTGAGTGGTACTGGTGCCCGGCAATGTGCTTTGAGTGTTGGGTGCGAAGTGACCATCGTCTAGATTTCCGAACTGGTCGGTATTCATTGGAATTGGACCACCGAAAGTCGCGACAGATTTTGCGCCAATAAATTGTTTCGAGCCGTTGATCTTGTTCTCGAATGATTCGGCCGTTCCCAAGCCAAGAATGTGACCCAGTTCATGCAACGCTACAGAATAAAAATCGTTTTGTCCGGTGGTTGGTGGGTCAAGGCTGAAGTTCCACGTGCTTGCATTGTCGAATGCAATGGTGCCGCCCCACAGAGCATAGTCGGTGTCGTTGGTTGAGTTTGGATCGACACCGGTTTCGCCCCGCGTTTGCAGATTTGCGACAAACGCCGGAGTGGCAAACGCGCTAAATCCGCCCGGACCGCCAAGGCCAAGGCCCGATGTCAGATTGCGAGCACCCACATACACAATGATTGTGTCTGCGGGCACATTGAGATTGCTGCGATTGACCTGAGTATTAGTCGACGGATTGTTAAACACGGCCGTCCAGGTATTAGAACCGGATGGTGAAATCGCCGTAAGATCGTCGGTTATTCGGGATTCGTAGACGGAGGCAGCTGTTTCCAGCACGTCTCTTCGTGCCTGCGGATTCAGAAAGCCTGACGAATCGTAGGTGTAGTCAAAAACGATATTGAACGTCAGCAATAGCCGTTTTTCAAGATTCTCCACAAGCACCGATGCCGGAGTGCTGCAATTACTGGAAGCAGTCTTTAAAAATCGACGCCGTGCTGAAGTTTGTCGTCTGGTGAAGTTTCTAATCCATTTTTCCAGACGATTCATTACCAAGCCTTTGACAGTATGTTATTGAGTAGTGTTCCGGAATCATCCGCGACCGAACCCGCAGAAATATGACGCGTTCGGTGAATTTAACCAACCAATTCGCAATGAGGGAAGCCGGATTTTCTGAACTGCATGTGCATGTTTCGGTGTCGCGCGTTCGCTGGGAAGTTTCTGGCGAACCATGATAGTTTTCGGGGGCCTATGTTTGCCTCGCTTTTCCAGTTCTGAACGGTTCGCAGGTTCCAGGCGAGGCAGAGAAAGATTTTCTGAAGTCGCGTAACTATCGTCAACCGGGCATGGAATCAGACGTGGTCGTTTTATGCTAAGCTGTTGACACAGCGTTCAGGACCAATGCCCTGAAAAATTCAGCCGGTGCAGGAAGACGAACAGCTCAGTTTAATTCGCTTCCGGCATTGGTGATGAAACTTGCTTCATGTGATTACGGAACGCTTGTCTCACAATGGCCTGCATCTTGGAGCACGCTGGAATAATGCCAATTCCTCTCGTTGTCGAATCCGTGGCCCGTCGCTATGGCGATCTTGTCGCGCTTAAATTTGCCAGTCTGAAAGTCCTCCCCGGTGAACTTCTTGCGTTGCTTGGCCCCAACGGAGCCGGAAAAACAACTTTGATTCGGTCGATTGCCGGGCGATTAAGAATTGATGCCGGCAGGATTTCGATACAGGGACTTCCGCAGGTGGCCGGTGGTTCACCCGAGGTCTCACGGCATTTGGGAGTTATTCCACAGGAAATCGCTTTGTACGACACGCTGACGGCTGTCGAGAATCTGGAGTTGTTTGGTTCGCTGTATGGTGTCTCCAGAGCAGCACTCTCAGACCGTGTGGACTGGGCGTTGCAGTGGACGGGGCTTGAAGATCGCAGTCGCGAACCGGTAAAAGGATTTTCTGGCGGGATGCAGCGGCGACTGAATCTTGCGTGTGGTGTGTTGCACAATCCATCCGTCATCTTACTGGACGAACCCACCGTCGGAGTTGACCCTCAAAGCCGCGAACGAATCTGGGAAATGCTGCAGCAACTTAAACGTGACGGAGCTTCTATTATGCTGACCACTCACCAGCTGGATGAAGCTCAGCTGGTGGCAGATCGAATTGTGATTATTGACCACGGTTGCACAATTGCCGAGGGCACATTCGATGAACTTCTGGAAGCAACCATTGGCAAACAGCGACGAGTAATTTTGACGCTTTCAGAATCGATCAGTGTTCTGCCCGAAGGGTTCTCTATGGTTAGTGAAATGATGGTGGAATGCCACGTGCAGCAGGTTTCGACGGAGTTGCCGCAGGTGCTCAGTCGGGCGGCAGGGGCTGGGCTGAAAATTGAGGACGTTGTTATAAACAGCCCGAATCTACAGGAAGTCTTTCTACATTTCACGGGACGAGAACTGCGTGAGTAAAGAAAGGCAGTTGACCGCATGGGGGGGACTGTTCAAAACGAAAAATGGAGTTTGGTAAATATGCTGCTTTCAATGCTCAATGCTCAATGCTCAATGCTGAATGCTCAGTGGATAAGTCTTCGCCGAGATCGGTTGGCGCTATTTCTTGTTTTTGTACTTCCAATCATTTTCTTCAGCGTCTTTGCGATGATTTTCGGCGGTGGAAGTGGAACAGGCAGCAAGCCGGTAAGTTTGAAGGTAGTGTTTCTGGATCTCGACAAGACCAAATCTTCGATTTCAATACTGAACGCAATTCAGAATCTTGAAGCCATCGACGCAGTCTTCCCGGTGACGGATGAGGGAGGGGGACAGCTAAATGAAGAAGAGATCTTGCGGATGGTGCTTACTAATAAAGCGGACGCCGCAATTGTGGTGCCCGCCGGCCTTGAGCAATCGATTGCCAGTTTTGGAGGCGATAGGCCTGCGGTGAAAGTCATCTACGATTCCGCGAATCCAATGGCTGAAGGCATGCTGTCAGGCGTTCTTCAGGGCGCAGCTGTTGCAGCGGCTCCCGACGTATTAATTGAGAAAGGGCTGGAACAGTTTCGTGTACTCGGCGGCCCGTTTTCAGATCAACAGAACGCCGCCATGAAATTGATGGCGGCATTTCTGGCTCCCGGTGCTGCGGCCGTTGGAAGTAGTCAGACGGACGAAAAACTGTCGGACGAATCGCAGCAGATAATACCGAAGCGAAGCAGTTCGCTATCGATGAATGACGGGCTCATCAAAATCGAAACGGTTTCTGCGCAGCAGGCCGGTGATGAAAGATCGAAGAAAAGAGTCGGCTCGATCATTGCGTACTACGCAGCCGGCGTTGCCGTTATGTTTTTGATGTTCTCGATGGCTGGTTCCGCTTCAGCATTGTTGGAGCATCAGGAAAACGGGACTCTGGAACGCCTGATATCAGGGCAAATGTCGATCACTCAACTGATTCTTTCGCACTGGACGTTCTTTGTGCTTACCGGGATTGTTCAACTGATTGTAATGTTTTCTTTTGCGGCACTTGTGTTCAACGTTGATTTTTCGCGTCCAGCGGTGCTGTGTGGTTGTGGAGTGATGACTGTGGTTACGTCTATGGCGTCTGCGAGTTTCATCATAATGCTGGCAACGTTCTGCCGTTCGCGGAAACAACTGGAGAGCATTTCAACCACCGTCATTTTGATTGTTTCTGCGTTTGGCGGTAGCATGGTTCCTCGACCATTTCTTCCAGAATTCATTCGCGACACTTCAAAGCTGACATTTAACGGCTGGGCGCTGGACGGTTTTTTGAAAGTGCTTTGGTACTACGATCCGGGCCAGAATATTTTCGTCAGCTTGCAGTGGCACATTGCCGTGATTTTGATGATGGCCGGCGGTTTTTTGATGGTCGCGACATGGCGAGCACAACGCTGGGGGGTCGCGTGATCGCAACAATGGGGTACAGGCTGCGAATCGACTGGATTTCCGAAAACGGGTAGAAGCCTTGTTGAGTGTCGGATATTATCCGCTATCAACCTAACGGTTGAAACTTCAGCTTTGGCGCTTTCAGGAAACAGGTTCAGGAATTCCGATGTTTAAACTAACTCAATCTTTGGCCGTCTTCTTTTTCTGCTGCCAGTTACCATCAATGGCTACTGAGATCGGCAGCGATGCTCCGTCATGGCGATACCTTCAGGGAGCCGATGGCAAGCTACACAGTGCGATAGATTATAAAGACAGCGATGTGATTGTGGTCGCGTTCTTGTGTAACAAATGTCCATGTGTGAAAGGGTATGAAGCTCGATTCAATCGATTTGTTGATGAGTTCGGTGGTCGCGGTGTGAAGTTTGTCGGAATCAACAGCAGCATTGGCGAACTGGAAAATCTTGACACGATGAAACAGCGGGCGGCGGCTGGCAAGTTAAAGTTTGACTATCTTCGCGACGGCACTCAGAAAGTAGCTCGCGGGTTTGCTGCGACTTCTACGCCGCATGTGTTCATTCTGGATAAACAGCGAAAGGTCGTATATTCTGGGGCGTTCGACGACAATCGCAGCGAAGACCTTGTGAAACAACACTTCGTCATTGATGGCGTGAATGCCATGTTGAATGGTGAGCCGGTTCCTGTCGCGAAGACTCAGCAGTTTGGCTGCACCATCACCTATCGATAGTCACCCATCGCCGCTCAATTTCACTCCGTGTTTTGGGTGTAAATCTGTTGGCTCGTGAGGCTGAGTTGACCGGTGCTGCTTGACTCTACAGACCAGCGGCAGATCGTGGCAAAAGCCTGCGTGACTTCTGCACGCTTCTACCGTTGATGTTGGGCAGGACCGAAGTCGTTCGGTTTCTTTACCCAGCCCTACCCTCCATTGCTTTAACTGCAGATTGGTTACCGAACGACGCACTCTTGTTTGGCGTCCGGGCTGTCGCACGATGTTTCGCGCATCGACTTCGGCAGTTGGGTTTTAAAAACGGGGTGAGTCACCGCTCGTGCATCCGCATTGTGGTGGAATATTGTTAGAAATGGGTGATTCGATCCCAGTGCACCAGTTTGGCATCCACTTATTGCCGCACACAACACAAGCGGCGTGATCATTTTTAGACTAGCTTTCCATCCCTGTGTATTCATGACATTGCTCCTTTACGTCATCAAACCTCCAAATTGCAGATATTCTCTTGTCCATAAGTCTGCGTCCGAGTCACGATCCTGTGACCCACTACTTTAATAAACGCGGGCAGCGTCGAAATGTCGAACGAAATATCTTCAAAAGTGTCGTAGGTACTCTGTGACTTCGAACGCTAAGTCCGATTTTCGGCAGAATTTTGCAATGTGATCTTCAAACGGCATTCCCTGCAACATGGCCGAGTTATTTTTGAAGAGCTTGAATTTCCGACGCACCGTTTGAATGTCTGTCCTGAGTTTTGTGCGCCGCATCGCTTGACGGTGGCGAATGACATGAGGGGGCGAAGAGTCAGGAACCTCCCAATTTGCTGTGACAGCAGGCTTTCTTGCTGTGAATGCGATACTTCACTTCTGCAGTAAACATAAAGGAGGAATTACTGCCATTGTGTGCAGAGAACAATCAGAATAAGTGTTTCTTCCGCAAATTCAGCAGCAGAGCTTCCGCAATTTGCGATCCGACCTACGTTTTCGCGTGCCTTAAAAGCTGCGGTTTGCCGCTGAGTCTTCAATTGGTTGATCTTCTCGTACACGAGACAAACTTGAGAGGAACGAAAAACGTTGGGAGTTTTCGGAATTCAGCGTGAATGGCTCTTTTCCGGTAAAATGGCCGCCGATACTATTGCGACTTAGATTTCCGAGGGGTGTGGCAACATGCGCTTTTGAAAATCGATTCGAAAACCTCAAGCTTTCGGATCGAAATGAATGAATGACGGACGACCAAAAATCGTTGTCAAAACAGAATTTTGGCCAATCGCAGAGTATCTGATTGGTCAGTCTGTCGTAGAGCTGTCTGGCAGGTGTGAGATTCTGTTGGATCACCTGATTGCTGACATTCAGCTTGCCCATTGGATTTAATTTTCTGTGCGGATGTTCCGTACAGCACATCACTTTTTGTTTCGAGTTCTATTCGTCTGGATAGCCCTCAACACTCAGGACTGTTGGAGAAATGGCTGACCTTAGTCGCGTTCGCAACATTGGAATTTCCGCTCACATCGATTCTGGAAAGACGACTTTAACAGAGCGAATGCTCTTTTATTGCGGCCGTATTCATAAGATTCGGGATGTGAAAGGCGGTGATGGCGGTGCGACCATGGACCACATGGAACTAGAACGCGAACGTGGAATCACAATCACGTCCGCGGCGACGCACGTCGACTGGAAGAACGATGGATTGAACATACCGTTGCACGGTATCAATATCATTGACACGCCGGGGCATGTTGACTTTACGGTAGAAGTTGAACGTTCACTTCGCGTTCTTGACGGTGCGATTCTAGTATTGTGCTCGGTCGGTGGCGTTCAGAGCCAATCGCTGACCGTGGACCGTCAGATGAAACGCTATGGAGTGCCGCGAATTGCGTTCATCAACAAGATGGACCGCACCGGAGCGAATCCTGACAAAGTTATGGAAGCGATGAAGTCGAAGCTGAAGGCCAATCCTGTGCCGCTTCAGCTTCCAATCGGTTCTGAGTCTAACTTTAAGGGTGTGATCGACCTGATTCTGATGAAGGCTGTGTACTTCTCAGGTGACGAAGGCGAAATCACTGAGCGCGTCGACATTCCTGCGGACATGCTGGAGGAGGCTCAGGTTGCGCGAACCGAAATGCTGGAAGCACTTTCTCAGTTTGACGATGAACTGATGGGGCTGCTTCTGGAAGAAGGTGAGCCAACTGTCGCACAGGTTCGGCAAGTAATTCGAGCCGCTACGATTGCACAGCAGGTGACTCCGGTTCTTATGGGTTCTGCATTTAAGAACAAGGCGGTTCAGGAAGCTCTTGACGCGGTGACAATGTATTTGCCTTGTCCGACCGACCGAGAAGTGTTCGCGAATGACAACAGCAAGGGGGCAGTTCTGGATGCAGAGGGCCGCGCTCCACAGGTTCGGTTGAGTAACAACGATGCAGATCCAATGGTTGCCATGGCTTTCAAAACGGTCGTGGAGGCATTTGGTCAGTTGACTTACATGCGTCTATATCAAGGCGTGATGAAAAAAGGCGAAAGCTACCTGAACGCCCGAACTGGACAGACGGTTCGAGTTGGCCGCTTAGTACGTATGCATGCGAATGACCGCGAAGATATCGACTTCGGCGGCGCTGGTGACATTATTGCCGTTGTCGGTGTGGACTGTGCTTCGGGTGACACGTTCCTATCACAGGGGTTGGAGCTGTCGCTGGAAAACATCTACGTTGCCGATCCGGTTATTCGCCTGTCTATCGAGCCGGCAAAGCGAGAAGACGCTGACAAACTAGGTAAAGCCCTGGAGCGTTTTCGCAGAGAAGACCCGACTTTCCACGTGCTGAGCGACGAAGAAACCAACGAAACGTTGATCGCTGGCATGGGGCAGTTGCATCTGGACGTCTATGTAGAGCGCATTAAGCGAG
Source organism: Fuerstiella sp. (assembly GCA_041689795.1). Classification (GTDB taxonomy): domain Bacteria; phylum Planctomycetota; class Planctomycetia; order Planctomycetales; family Planctomycetaceae; genus Fuerstiella. The sequence goes on from JBDNFN010000085.1 coordinate 35,460, forward strand.
AATACAAATGCGAATGCGTTATCGGCGAGCCTCGCGTTTCTTACAAGGAACGTCCAACGAAGTCGGTGGAATTCAATCACAAGCGAAAGAAGCAATCTGGTGGTTCGGGTCAGTACGGTCACGTTGTTGGCCTGATGGAACCACTGCCAGACGATTACGACGTTAACTATGAGTTTGTTGATGAGGTGACCGGTGGTCGCATTCCTCGCGAATTTATCAAGCCTTGCGATCAGGGCTTCAAGAGTCAGATGGAGAAGGGGCCACTTGGCGAATACGAAGTGGTCGGCGTAAGAATTCGTCTTCGTGACGGAAGCTACCACGATGTCGACTCGTCAGACATGGCCTTCAAGCTTTGTGCTCGAGAAGCTATGCGAGAATCGATTCTAAATAAGGCTGGAATGGCCTTGCTGGAACCGATCATGCTGCTGGAAATTGAAACTCCTGACGAGTTTCAGGGAGCGGTTGTTGGGCATCTTTCCAGCAAACGAGGAATCGTAAGTTCGTCAGAGGTCAACGATGGGTCGTGTATCATTCTGGCGGAAGTTCCACTGGCGGAAATGTTCGACTATGCCAACGAAATTCGCTCCATGACGCAAGGCAAGGGCTCGTTCAGCATGGAGTTCAAGGCTTACCGCCAGGCTCCAAAGAACATCCAGGAAGATGTCCTTGAAAAACGACGCAAGGAAATTGAGGCGAAGAAGAAGTAACCCCCATAGGTTGCTTAATTTTAAACAGAACGGCCTGGGAGTTTTCCGACTCGCAGGCCATTTTTTTTGATTTGGCTTCAGCCCCACGCTGTTGGGGCTTCGAACCCTCGATGGCTCTGAACGTCCATCCGGGCCAGTTTCAGTGCGTCGATTATCTTGACAATCTATGCTATCTCACCCGAGCAACCTAGTTGTTGGTGGCTTGCGGGAAGCAGTTGTCTTTAAGCGAAAGTCGACATTCGCCGGCGACGAGCCAACGCCTGTCGCGAATTTCGGTGAGGAGCTATTTTCCGAGGCAGCCGCAATGTTGGCGCTGCGTTTGTTTTGATCGGTTCGAGATATCGCTGACGTCGTTCGCAAGCTAACACCTGCCTGTTAAGACCCTC
>JBDNFN010000086.1:0-47049 GCA_041689795.1 Fuerstiella sp.
ATTTGCATTCGTCTCCGCCGGCCATCATTCACGGCAGCAAGTGAGTGAACGACGACCGGCTCCGACGAAGGCAAATCCTCACACAACATTTTTTCGAGACAAAATGCCTGTCTCACATAACCTTAACACGCGCCCACTAAATCTACGGAACTTCAGGTCCGCACTAGGCAGTTCCTCGAAGTGGAGCACGGTCACACCAGAGTTGCTTAAGCGAAAGCAGTCCTGACCGTTCATGCAGCCATTTGTTGGGCATCGCAAATCGCATCGCAGCGTTATCGAGAGACGCCAATAACTTTTGCGACTGATCGTGTGCTCGATCAAGAAATCGAGACTCACTACCCCAGAGCCACAACACTAAGACCATTGCCTACTATAACACAAATACCCTTGATATACTTAAAACACTTAGCGTAAGCCAGAAATCCCAGATCCAGAAGCACATCCGAATCTGACGGCGAATCCAGCCGTAAAGTTTGTCGAATAAATCAAACTGTTGACACCATCCGCAGTAACCTGTCCAGCCTCGCACATAGCGATTGAGGTCGGTCAAACGCCGTAGCATCGAGACTCCGCTGCTGCGACCGCCTAATTCTTTGACACGTCGATTGAAGGCTTGCAGTTTCTTCGGTGCGATCGTGATTGTCACACGCTTGCCCGTAAATACATACCCGAGATACTCGTAGTCTTGAGATAATCGGACGCCGCTTTGCTGTTCGTTCGCATCAAGTTTTAAAACATGCGTCAGATAACGCTGCACCGACGGGAACACTCCTTGGGCGGATCGTTCGCTGCAAACGAAGGTGACAAAGTTATCCGCATAACGCACGAACATCAGTTTGCGACGTTCCAGTTCCTTTTCGAGATACTCCAAAAGTATGTTACTTAACAAGGGGAACGAAGGCGGCCTGGCGGGCCGCCTTCGTTCGTCGGTTGAATCACGCCTTCGACCTCACACCCGCTCGCAGGAAGCAACCGATCAGTCGTAGCAAACGCACATCGTAAACCTTGCGGCTCACGGCAGATATTAACACGTCATGTTGGATTCGATCGAAGAATTTCGACCAGCATTGCCGGCTTGAACGCTACGGGCAGCTTCTTAGTTTCTAAAATATCCAAAGTAGGATGATGGCCAATATCAACCGCCCGTGGCGGTCAACGTCGATGTAATGTTCGTCACGTTGCCACATGATCTGCTGATCTCGCTTCGCGGCTCCATGGGCGGATCGGCCGGGGCGAAAGCCAAAACTCGACTCACTGATCTGCGGATCGAAGATCGGCGTTAAGACCTGAGCGATGGCTTATTGAATGAGACCATCGAGCACGTTTGGCCAACTTGGCTGGGTGAATCGCCAATGACATCAAAAGAGGTGGGGCGCCGAATGGCGTACCAAGACCGTGCAGTCCGACATTTCACCTCGCTGAGTTTTCAATGATCACTAGAAATGAGAGCGTTGAAAGGGCAATCGACGTGGCGGTTCCGGTGAAATGCGACTGATGTCCGAGAAATTCTCGTTGGCTCGCGAAGTCACATTCCGGTCAGGTTCGTCCGGAGTCACTGTTTACTTCGTTAACATTGTTGCGGTTAGAATCTGTCCGGAGTGGGAATTTGGCTCAATCTGCGCGGTGGCGAAGAATTGCTGCGATTGCCGCGTGTTCTGTTCCTCGGATTCCCCGAGCGAATTTAAGTCCTTGGCCGGCGTTGCAAATCGCCAGCTGCTTTCAAACCGGCAGCCCGATTGAATTAGCTGACCAGAATGATCGCTTTATTGATCGACTAGATCGACCGACCCAAATATCAGTCCCGGCCAGCAAACCTTCTGGAGTACCCTGCAGCGTTTTCACGGCCGCTCACACGCATGAGACAACTTCGTCATTGAATCAAAGATCATTTCTCCACAACAAAATGGGTGTGGTGCGGTGACCTCAGTAGAGTATGAAGTTCGTACGGTCTCTTTACTTCGTCACAAAAAAAGGCTCATCTTCGGTGAGAAGACGAGCCTTGATTTTGCATTCCGGCTTGAGAACCTACTTCATAAAGAAGTCGGTTGGACCTCGGAAAGTGTAGTACGGATACTGCACCATCGCCGGTGGAGCGCTTGTGTCTGGGTAGCACAGATTATCGGGTACGTCATACGTGTGAAAATTGCGGTGCACAGGATGGAATGGCACGTTCAGGCATTCCGCCGGACCTCTGCCACAAGTACCATCCTGACACTGCATCGGCATCCCGGCCGACGTGTACCCACTGTCACACATTGGACATTCATGCCCCGGTCCACCGTGACCACTGTCGCATGAGCCGTGTGGGCTCTGCGCTCTCATGGTTGGTGAAGTGGCTGAACATCCAACCAAACACAATCCAATCGCCCCCGAAAGCAGCAACATCGAAATTCGGTTATGCATTATCAGGCTCCCTTCATCCCCTGACACTTCACACAGAATCACGGCTGCCCAACATCAGGCATTCACAGCCGTCAAAGGCTGTAAGTTCCGCGTTACTATTCGTTATCGGCAGAACAACCGCTGAAACACGTAAAATCCCTTTAATTCCTCCAGATGTTGAAACAGGAAGTTTGAGCGGTCTTGCGGAAATTCGATTTCAGAAATACAGTTCACCGTGAATCGCGTGCCGAAGGAGAACCCGGCCGTAAATCTAAGTCCATAACTGGCAACGAGTTCTGTTGCCGGAAGCCTGAGGGAGTAGTGCTGTGCAAATCGCGGCGTCGACGCGGAGTCTTTGGGATCTGCCCTTCGGAGAGGCCTGCAATCAGTTGCAGCACCTTGGTTTCGATAAAGCAGAAATCTGGATCAATGAGAATTTCGATCATCTAAAAGTTACGGAACTGGCCGCCAACGTCGATTCGGCGGTCGCTAAGTTTCGTGAAGCCAGCCGCCTAAGCCCGGTGGCAATCTTTCTGGATGAGGAGATCGAAGCAGAAACGGACGAGCACTTTGATGCGGTGGTTACCTTCGCAAATCAGTTGCGAGTCGCTCAGATTACAATTCGAGCTTCACCACTGGGGACGCCGTTCAATTCAGAGATCGACCGCCTGCGTTCTCGAAATCTGAAGTGCATGGCGGAAGGCATTCGCCTGTCCATTCTGACGAAAACGGGATTATTGACTGAGGATCCTCATACAGCCATCGAACTGTGCCAGTCCGTTAAAGGGCTCGGCATTACTTTGGATCCGAGCTACTTTGTCTGCAATCTAAAGGGTGAGGTCGACTTTGATGTCGTCTATCCCAGGGTTACCCACGTGCACATGCGAGACAGCTCGCATACAGAACTGCAGGTTCCGTGTGGCTTGGGCGAGATCGACTACAATAAGATAATCGCGTCTCTGCGTCAGGAAGACTTTAACAGGACGTTGAGCGTTGATTTGCTGCCACACACCATGGAAGGCGAAGAACGCCACCTGGAAATGCGGAAGCTGCGGCTGCTGCTGGAATCTCTGCTTTGATACAAGCAGGAACAGCGATCAGACGCAAAGTAAATTAACGACATAAGCAACACAAGCCGCTGCGAAAAATGCAGCGGCTTGCTGCTTATTAGGATTCCGTGCGCCAATGAAACGCTTGCAATGGTGATCAATGCATCAAGTTTGCCGCAGGGGTCCTCATTGTGTCTGGCAAGCAGTCATCTTGATGAGAATTACATTAAAGCATGCATCTCAAGGGTTTTGGGCTTCTCTGTGATGAAAAAGTGTGCAAATCAATCACGACGTAATCTGATGAGCCTGCTAGCATTCCGGATGGCTATGTTCCAGACCTGAACTCATGTCTTGAGTCGAATTGTCGTCGAAACGAGACTCACACTTCGCTTGAATCGTATGGATTGCTGAACGGTTCAATTTAACACAGCGTAGCAGACTGAGTATGGATGGTTTTTCAGCTTGAGAACCTAATAGACTGAGGAAGAAAAGGATATTTTTCAGATGCCCGATTCAGCCATGGCCACGACGGCCCCGCAAACGGATTTGCCAGTCGATGTTTTGCGTCTTCACACCGAAGATCAGGGCATGCCTGCATCGCCGTATGTGAAATCCGGATTGGAAAAAAAACGAATCATCCTCAGCAAGCTCTGCGTAGTGGGTTTCTTTTTTGCTGCCGTAACAATTCACAGTAACTGGGCGACTGGCGGATTGATGAGCGGAACCTTTCTGCTTGTCGGTTTGACACTGGCAATCGTTGGCTGTCTCGGAAGAGTCTGGTGCAGTTTGTTTATCGATGGATTCAAGACAAAAGAACTGGTCACTTGTGGACCATATTCTGTCTCTCGAAACCCGCTGTATTTCTTTAGCGCCGTTGGTGCTGTTGGAGTAGCGTTTGGAAGTGCCACTGTTGCTGGCCCGATATTTGTTGCTCTGTGCTTTGCTGCCTACTATCCTGCCATCATTAAAGCAGAAGAACGTAGGCTTGTTGAAATTCACGGAGATAGTTTTCGTGAATACCGCAAGAGCGTGCCGGCATTTTTTCCTCGCTGGAGCGCTGCCAAGACGCCTGAGACTTATCAAATTCAAACTCGACTTGTTCTGCACAGCATGGTTGAAGCAACCTGGTTTATCTGGCTGACAATGCTTGTTCACTTGCTGTACCAACTGCATCAGCGAACAGATTTTCTGCCGACTTTGGTTAGCACGTTTTAGGTCTGCACCTCGACTTGTATTCCGGTGTCGCGTCTGATTGTTGCATTGCGGTCTCTGCGGTGATTCCTGGTGAACCTCAACGGATTTCCATTGATTGCCCCCCCAAATCAAGCCGGACAGAGCACCAGTTTTAAACTAAACATTTTCATAAGAAACGGCCGCTGGAAAGCGGCCGTTTTTTTATTGCCTCTTGATTGCGCAGCCGCGTTTTGCGAGACGGATTTCAAGTGCATGGTGGCTTGCGGTGGCTAAGTGCACAACAATCAGGATAAGTACAACTGACGCAAATGTTTTCCAACGCCGCCCGACCGTCCGCTTTGCGCTGGAAGCAGCATCGATCACTTTTGGCGGGCGGTAAAGCTGTTATTGGCGACAATTTGGCAATAGCAACAATCGAGCGAACCAAATTCGCTTCGGCGAGTCCTAAAAGCCTGCTGCTGATCTGTCAGGGCATCACAGGAATTCAACACAAGGCATATTAAACCATGTTCATCCAACAGAAAAAACAATCGACTAAAGGCGGCGGGGAAATTGCGGACTCATTCGCAAATTCTTACCGCGTCGCGCGACTTCGTTGGTGAACGATGGCTGATTGTTGCTTAGCAATTCCCCAAGCCTTGTGTCTCCGACATTAGGTTTTTTTACGCGCTGGATCAGGCACAGCGAGTCTGCAATTGTGCAGGCTTCGCATGTTGAAATCGTTCGCAGTCATGGAGTGATTGCTGAATCGACTGGCCGTCGGTTTCAAAAATTCGAAGACTAGAATTTGAATGTGGCTCGGTCCGCTTTGCAAATGTACTCCCTGTTTTGCTCCCGCTTCAGACATGAAGGACACTTTAAATCTGAAAGAGATATCCACTCTCCGATTTCGGGGCTGTGGTGTATCGGCAGCACAGCGATCTTTTAAATCGCAAGGAAAGGGTTCGAATCCTGCCGCCGCAACTGGTGAACTGACTGAAGACCAGACAGTTCTGCACAGGCACCTTTGTTACTCCGGAAGGGCAAGCCGACTTGGCGACGGCAGCTGTTTCGAAAACAGTCGAGCGTATGTGAACAAGCCTTAAGGGATCGACTCCCTATCCTTCCGCTCGCGTGTGGCAGGCGAGCCTACTTGTCCGCCGGAGCTTTTGCTGCACAGGAGATCGGTGTATCTGACTGAGCAATGGGGATTCCTGAACTTCAGCCCGAACATTTATCGGCTGTTGCCGTTTTTGAATGGTACGGGCCCGGCAAAGTCCCGCAAACGCACTTCGCCGGGACTCGGGAATATGGCGAGCATATTCAGACATTGCTCACGATTTCGTCACCGCCTTCGGTAATGCCGGGTAGTTTCTGTTGGTAGAAATCCGTGGCTTTGAACCACGAGTTCGCAGGTTCGACCCCTGCCCCGGCAAATCACTCAGTCCCTGAGATTGGACATTGCTCGTGCCTTAATCAAAACAGTGCAAGATCAGCAACGAGTCTTTAGCACAGGTAACGCACGTGAAGATAAGCCACCCTGAAGCGTCCGGGACCATGCTTCAGATATCGCGCTGCACGGGTCCCATCGGGCATTAGCCACAGCTTGGGGACGCTGAAAACCTGAGGTGGGTGCTCGGCGAGTGTTTTCCATATTTTAGCCATGGAAACTTTTGAGTGCCTGATGGCTGACGCGTGCCAGCACGTGAAGAACTTGTGGTAATGTGAAAAATCTGCGGAAGCACTTTCTTAAAAGAAGCTGCGAAAAGTGCGGTCACTCGTAGCGACTTTTGGCCTTGTCCTGTGGTTTCATTAGCCGAAACTCTACCCGAGTTTCGCTTCTCCACTTCGTAAACTGCTCTAGCAGCGGTCCCAAAACCGGTCCGGCGAACTTCTCAATACCAGCACGACGCGCGAAAGATTGAATTTTGCATTGCCTAGATTCACTTGCTTGCGCCGCGTGCTTGTGAATTTGTGATTTAGGACCGCCTTTAGCAAAACACCATTGTTGGTGGCTGCCGTCATCGTATTCAGGACACAGTCCTGACCCACTCTCAGCGGCTTTAGCTTTTTGGGGGACTTAGCGAGCTCCATACAGGTAATAAAAAAAAACGCTGGTTGTCACGAGTGACAACCAGCGTTTAATTTAGAAGCGAGGCCGAAGGGGCTTGAACCCTCAACCCCCGGATCGACAGTCCGGTACTCTAACCAATTGAGCTACGGCCCCTCACTTCGACACGCATACGATAACCATAATCGACAGGTTAATCAAGTAATCGTATGGCAGATATTCGGCAATGATTGGAGAAGTTCTTCAGAAATTCCGTTTCATTCGTCAGATTTTCTACCGGCCCATCATAGACCACGTTGCGAGGAACGGTTCAGGGCCGACAATCAACTTACCAGTCCCTTTTCATCAGACTTTAGGGAACCAATGGCCTATTTACACAACTATCGTCTGGACAAGCGGAAATCCCGCCTCCATCAAACCGGGATTCCATCAGCAAATTCAAAAACAATTCACACAGTTTCAGAATCTCGGAAAACGCCTAAACTGGCTCAAAACTGCTGTCGCATTTTTCTAGCGATTTCCTTCACCACCAGCGCCGCGACCCTGACCGCCTCGGCCACCGCTACGTTCGCCGCCGCGTCCACCGGGGCCTTCCCTGCGGTCGCCACCGCCACCATTTGCTGCAGGTGGAGTTGAACTTCCGCCACCGGAACTGCGATCGCCACCACCGCTGCGTTCACCGCCACCGGAACTGCGATCGCCACCACCACTGCGTTCACCGCCGCCGGAACTGCGATCGCCACCACCACCACTGCGGCCGCCACGCCCACGTCCTCTTGGGCCACGGTCGCCCTGGCCTTTGGCAGGCGACTTGATTGTCAAAGCACCGATAGCGTCTTCCCAAGTTGGGACGCCATCGAATTCGGTGGAAATCACACGTGGTTCCGGCTTCGGATGTCGCTTAGTTCTCGGTTTTTCTGAGTCTGAGTCTGAGTCTGAGTCTGAGTCTGAGTCTGAGTCTGAGTCTGAGTCTGAGTCTTCCGCTTCTTCAGGTTTTACGCGGCGTTCAGACCTTCTCTTTCGCTCACCGCTACGATCTTCATCCTGCGACGGTCGAGGACGACGTGTGGTTTTCGCCGCCGGACGAGCAACTTCTTCGCGACCATCGTCCGTGTCAAAAAGAACTTCTGAGTCGTCATCATCTTCGGTAACTGCAGCCTTAACTTCTTTCGGCCCCTTGCCTTTACCGCCACGACCTCGTCCACCACGTCGTCCTCGACGGCGGCGTGGGGCTTCTTCTTCGGCCTTTTCTTCTTCATCGCTGTCATCAGCAGCAACCAGATCCTCGTCCTCGTCCTCGTCCTCAATGTCGTGGTCTATCTTGTGGCTGCGCTGAGCCTTAGCCGACCCGGCTGACACGCTTATGAAGTCTTCGTTATCGTCTCCGAAAAGGATATCTTCTAAATCGTCGTCATCGTCATCGTCATCGTCATCGTCATCGTCATCGTCATCCTTCGCGGCTTGACGAGCGTTGGACTGCTGCGACGATGTTTCACCATCCGCGCTGGCTTTTGGTCCGCGACCTCGGCGTCCGCGACCGCGACGACCACGACGACGTTTTCGTGGCTGTTCTTCGTCAGAGGATTCCTCTGCAATCGCTTCGCCTTCGTTGTCCGCTTCATCTTCTTCGTCGAGATCTTCGTCATCAAACTCGACAGCTTTGGCCTTGTGTAATGATTCAGCTTCTTCCTCTTCTTCGTCGTCCCACACCCACTCGTCCAATTCTCCCCAAATCGCATCGTCGTCTTTAGTGACGGCTTTGCGTGGTTCGTCACGGGAAGTTCGGCCTCCGGATTTTGTGTCAGAAGCGGCGGCCGTTTTGCGACGAGCCGGTGCCGGCTCTACTTCTTCTTCTTCGTCTTCTTCGTCGTCAAACATCAGATCATCGTCGTCGAAGCTTATGTCGTCATCGTCTTCTTCGTCTTCTTCGTCTTCTTCGTCTTCTTCCAGTTCCTCATCTTGGTCATCGACGAGTTCTTCTTCGTCGTCGTCATCATCATCAAACTCGTCGTCGTCATCGTCGTCGTCATCGTCAAACACGATGTCGTCGTCGTCATCAACTTCGGCGTCTACTTCATTGTCGTCTACTTCTACTTCTACTTCATCGTCATCGTCATCGTCATCGTCACCGTCACCGTCACCGTCACCGTCACCGTCACCGAAGTCCAGATCGTCATCGTCATCTATGTCAACCTCTGCAGGTTTTTCTTCAACATCTTCATCATCGTCGTCTGTGAACAGGATCAAGTCGTCATCGATCTCGTCAGCATAGTCACTTTTATTTGACCGTGTTTCTCGCTGTTCAGCGCGATCGAAATCGAAGTCGTCGTTGCTTTTGGATGCGGCGGCAGAACGCGGACTGGTAATTCCCAAAATTCCATCGATGGAATTGTCAGTTTCGTCATAGTCATCAAACAGCAGTCCGCCGCCAACTTCGGCATCGGCTGAACCACGCACATTGATGCCAAACAGTTTTTCTGCCAAGTCATCGGCAGGGTTACTGTTTTTTCCTTTTTCGTCGCTCATTTTTGTGCTCTTAACGCCCAATTCCGGGCGGGGGAATTCACGGACAAGTGCCAGATTAGTTTTGTGATGTGTTCCTGAACCAATCATCCTGACTTTCAGGATGACGTTGCCTTAACAAAGGCCTGCATTTTAGGCACCACCGCACTGTTTCAGTGCGGAGGCTACTGCCCAGCGTATGTGATTGCAAACCCGAACGATTCGCCTCTGCGGCGATCACGATCAATCCGGGTACTTTAGTTAGATCAAGGCTATTCTGTCAGTGTTCCTTTAGAAGACGGAACGCCCGTTTGACGAGGATCAACCGAAACCGCCTGCCGTAGGGCTCGAGCCGTCGCCTTGAACGTCGCTTCAGATATATGGTGACTGTTTTTTCCGTGGTGCAGAACCAAATGCAGGTTCATCAGGCCATTCGCCGCAAAAGCGTTCCAGAATTCCTGAACCAGTTCTGTGTCAAACTCGCCAATTTTCTCTGTCGGAAAGTCAACTCGATAAACAAACGCGAATCTGCCGCTGAGATCCAGCGCTGATGTAACAAGTGATTCTTCCATTGGCAACGAGAGGCTGCCGTAGCGACAGATTCCCATTTTGTCGCCCAAAGCCTGGTTAACGGCTCGCCCTAGGCAAATTCCGACGTCTTCCACCGTGTGATGGTGGTCAACGTGCAAATCCCCGTTGGCTTTGACTGTCAAATCGAAAAGTCCATGTCGAGCAAACAGCGTCAACATATGGTCGAAAAAACCGATCCCCGTGTCGATCGTGTTCTGCCCCGAACCGTCAAGATTGATCTGCAGGTCAATCTGTGTTTCTGCGGTTTCTCGACTAATATGTGCCGTGCGAGTCATGTGTTTCCTTAAGGTCACTTACCAATCTGACAGCCGTATTGTTCACCATGCCATGAATCCCGGGTTCCGCAGCGGTTTAAGCTGATTCGTCGCCGTGAACATCGCGTTTAGTCAAATGTTCGTTGATTTCCACAAGCCAAAACCAACAGGGTGTTCTGTGATTTGCATTAGGACAGATCCGGCACGACATCCGCCAACACGCTTAGCAATCGATCAATTTCTTCGTCCGTGCCGATCGTAATTCGCAGTCCAGTTATTATGCGGTCTGATTGGATCGTCGGAAACCGCATAAACCGGACCAGCACTTTGTTTTGCTTCAATCCTTCGTAGATCGCCGCGTGGTTACCGCTGGTGTGCTGCACCCACAGGAAATTGGCTTCGCTAGGAGCGACGGAAAATCCAAACTTCGTCAGCTCTTCAGCCAGCCGACTTCGCGTGGCGATAATCCGAGCTCTATTTTGCAGCATCCAGGACTGGTCTTCAAGAGCTGCAGTGGCCGCCGCAATTGCAATCGCGTCGCAATTGTAACTGTCTTTAACTTTTTGCATGCCTTCCGTCAAAACTGGATCCGCCACGGAAAAGCCGAAGCGAAGTCCGGCCAGGCTGTATGACTTGCTCAATGTGCGAGTCACCACAAGGCGCCCTGCAAATCGATCATCTTTCAGCAATTCGCCTCGATGAGGTTCATCCGCAAAGTCGCCATACGCTTCGTCCAGCACAAGGACTCCGTTAACCGGAACCAATTGCTCAAGCTGCTGTGCGGACCAGCGATTTCCCGTCGGTGAATTTGGGTTGGGCACGAAACACAGGTTCGCCGGACCACACAGTTGCCGAGCTTCCGCCGAATCCCATTCAAAACGGTCGTTCAGCGGAAGTCGATGCACGTGGCTGCCCTGAATCTGAGCCAGCGTTTCGTATAGTACATAGCTCGGGTAAGGATAGACGATTGAATCGCCTGTATCGCAAAATGACCGGATCAGAATCGTCAGATTCTCGTCGCTGCCATTTGCTGGCAATATCCAGTCGGGATCGACATCGAAGAGTGCTGCCGCAACTTTGCGAAAACTCGACGCTCGCGGATCCGGATAAACATTCAGTCTGCCGGTTGCCGCTTTTTGAATGGCTTCCACAACGGCTGGTGAAGGAGGATAGGGATTCTCATTCGTATTCAGTTTGACCCATCCGCCATCCTGAGGCTGCTCGCCGGGAACATAGCCGGCCATTTGCTGCACGTTGTCGCGAAATGGTGTTTTCATGAATTGAAAGATGAAATCTGGGGGCCAAAGAAGCTGGGGAAAATTCTGGTTCAGGCAAAGATCCCAACCATATCGACGCCTCCGCCGATTGTTCACTCCGGAATCGACGATTCCGGCCGGAAATCCTGGTTTCCACATGGAATACCCAAATCTGAGCCGGTCACGCCGCTTGTTTCACCATTCGCGGATCAACTATCGGCAAGCTTCTTCAGATCGTCTCGAAACCGGATTCGGTCAGTCCGGAGAAACCGGTAGACTGGCGGCAGTGCGGTTTTGTTTCAGAAAGGATAATTATTATGCGACACGTGTTTCTGCTGCTGGTTCTATCCATGTTCAGCAATTGTCCAGCCTTCAATGCCGCAGCTTTATTCGCCGATGAATGCCCACCTGCGGACGATGCTGCGAAACAGATCCAGCCGCCAGTTGCAGTGAAAGTGCCAACGAACCGCAGTAAGTTTCACCTGTTTTTACTGGCTGGCCAGTCAAACATGGCGGGCCGCGGAACGGTCGAAGCCGCCGACACAACAGTTCACTCAAACGTTCTATCGCTCGACAAAAACAACCAGTGGGTCACCGCAATCGATCCGCTACATTTCGACAAACCCACGGTTGTGGGCGTGGGCATTGGGCGAACCTTCGCGCTTGATTACGCTGCCAAACATCCTGGCGTCACGGTGGGCTTGATTCCCTGCGCTGCAGGAGGATCACCCATCAGTTCGTGGGAACCAGGCGGATACCACGAACAAACGAAGAATCATCCGTACGATGACGCTATTGAAAGAACTCGACTGGCCCTGAAATCAGGCAAACTAACAGGCATTTTATGGCATCAGGGAGAATCCGATTCTGGCCCCGAAAAGTCAGTGCTGTACGAAGCCAGCCTTCATCAACTGATCAAACGTTTTCGAACGAAGCTTGAATCGCCGACCGTACCCTTCATCGCGGGACAGATGGGGCAATTCTCAAAAAGACCGTGGAGCGACTCCAAAAAACTGGTTGATTCCGTGCACCAGTCGTTGCCGCAAAACGTAACGTACTGTGGTTTCGCAAATTCCAACGGATTGGGCCACAGAGGCGACAACGTGCACTTCAATTCAGAGGCTTACCGAGAACTCGGTCATCGTTATTTTTCAGCGTTCGAAGCAATCACGGACACGAAAAACGAGGATTCGAAGTGACTCATCCAACGCTGCTACATGCTGTGCCAGAACTATGGTCGAGCCAGCGTGTGCCTTAACCGACATGCCGCTGGCTGACTAAAAGCTACACAACCAAGCTACACAGACAACCACGCACGTTTTAGCAGCAGCCGTAATTAAACCGACCACGGCCATAAGACCGTGGTTGCGGAAAAATTCATTAGTTCTAATGCCGGTCAAAATTTCAACAGCAACTATTGAAGTGTGTCCGTTTGGACTGGCAACTAACTAAACCGAGATCACTCGGCGGCGCCAGCACGTTCAGCAAGTCGTTCATGAGCTGCTGCTTCACGATCTTCGATAGCTTTCACAGCGAGTATGCGGCGAATAAAAGTTCGCCGTTCACCGTCAAGCTGACGCCATTTGGCGTTCTTTCCCCGCTGATCGGCAGCGACTTTTGCGGTATCCAGCTGCTTTGTCCATGCAGCCAGATTATTTTCAGCAAGTTTCAACTGCCGTTCGATTCGTTCGCGATCCATGGATCCTGCTGCCAATTTAAGTTAAACGTCTAATTTTGGTTAATCAGCCGACTCGATTGAGCGGCCCAGTCAATTTCCGGCTTTTTTTAAGATACAACCGGTGCCCCATGCAAATAAGGGGCGGGCATTGTTGCGAGATCTTCGGGATTCTTCAACGCGAAATCCAATGAATCGCACACATTCGACATGCGTTGTATAACACTCAGGCTTGTTTAACAATCGTGCGGTCTTCCCGCCTGAAATATTGGAAAAATACTGATGTCAGTCCACCAATCTCGTCTCGATTTCGCGCTTTCGGTCAGCCAGCAGGCTGCCACTCTAATTCTCAGCCATTATCGCTCGCAAACTCTGGGTATCGAATCCAAGGCGGATAATTCTCCAGTGACGGTCGCCGACAAGGGAGCCGAACGCCTGATCCGAGACGCTTTGGCCGAATCATTCCCCGAAGACGGCGTTTTGGGCGAAGAATTTGAGGACAAACCCAGCCAAAACGGATATCGCTGGATTCTGGACCCCATCGACGGAACCAAACCGTTTATCTACGGTGTTCCGCTGTTCGGAACTCTGGTCGGCATAGAATTTGAAGGTCACATGGTGGCCGGAGTCTGCCGCATGCCGGCTCTCGGGGAAGTCATGTATGCCTGTGAAGGTTGCGGAGCGTGGTGGAAAATCGGCGATGCGCCACCAACGGCCGCCCGGGTGTCCAGTCAAACCAACCTTAACGCAGCTCGTATGATGTTCACCGAACCAACGCACGATGTCCGCATTGGCCGCGAAGAAGTGCTGCCTGCGTTTCTTAAGAAAGTGCGGATTGCTCGAGGCTGGGGAGATTGCTACGGTCACATGCTTGTCGCCACTGGCCGAGCCGACCTGGCAGTCGACCCTCAAATGTCAGCCTGGGATATCGGAGCACTCATACCGATTGTCCGGGAAGCCGGCGGCATTTGCACAGACTGGCAAGGCAACGAAAATATCTTCGGCGGCGATGGCGTTTCCACAACTCCAGGCATTACCCAGGAAGTCATGGAAATCCTGCGAGCCGCTCCTGCAATCAAGAATTAAGCGGCCCTCTGAATCCCCGTGGTTGGCCCTTCGGGATTGGCAGGGGCCAACCACGTCTTCACAGACGGGTTCTGATTCCGCTCAGCCGAGGTGCGATGTCACGACTCTTTTTTGTGGATTGCGAATTGCCTTGCCGATGGCGTTAATGATGTTGGCGTACATCAAAAACACGACAATTGCATACAATCCGACGCCCACGACAAGCACCATCGACAGGCTGCCGCTTCTGGCTCCGGCGAAACGCAGCCGAGAGAGAGAGAGGCCACTGGCAGTGAAAGACAGAACAAGCCCTGCAGAAACTCCGATACCTTGCAGTATCAAAACCCGTTTAGCGCGTGAAGCGAAATCTTCACGCGCGATGAAATGTGCCAGACGGTTCAGAAACAACATAAACAACAACGTTGAAACGACGGGCAGGACGATTCCAGTAATCACTCCGAGGCCACTTGTCAGATATAATGCTCCCATGAATCGTGGGGCAAATGCGAACAGCCACTGGGCCAACTGTAAGCAAACGCTGGCAATGATCAGGCCTTTTGCACCCGACAATCTGGGCACTGTAACACACAGCAGACTGCCGACAATTGAAGCCAAACCTGTGACAGTGCCGATAATACCCAGCACGTTGAACAGCGGCATGGCAGTCACGGAAGCCCGACCCGTCGCTCCCAGTACGCCCCCGAGAATTCCGATCAACACCATCAGTACCAGGGCGGCGTAAATCAGCCCAAGCCCGATACCGGTTTTCCGAAGTGCTTCGAAATCCACGTTTTCGTAACCGGGGTATTGTGCAGTCGCAACGTCGTGCTGGACCGTGGGCGTTGCAAACGGATTATGGTCGCTCATATAAATACCTTTGCATCGGAATGGCTGTTTACCGGGACCTGGTCACAAGATACTAGCGGGCCACCTGTATTCCACAACGGTTCTGCTGCGTTTGGCCGCTGATTGACCGCAATTCAAGAACAGGAAACGTCAGGAATACGAGCTGCGAAAAGAACGAGCCTGTTCTGCAGCAACAGAACAGGCTCGAAAGAAACGTTCGGCGTTAAACTGTGCGGGCTCTACTTCGCGAACATCGCGTTTTTGCGATCGCCTCGGCTTAGAAGGTAAGCCATCAGGTCAAGAATTTCGTCCTTTTCCAAAGTGTTCAGCAGGCCTGCTGGCATCATGGAAACTTTCGATTCATACATCTCTTCAATCTGCTTGCGGTCAACGCTCGTCAGATCGCCGGGACGCATCATGTCTGTTTGAACTCGGAAAGAATCTCCCGCCAGGTTAATGATGCGGCCGTTAACCACCTTGCCGTCAGTTGTGACAATCTGCACGCTGCCGTACTGATCGCTGATCTGCTTGTTGGGTTCCATGACCGATTCCAGAATGTCTCGCGGACTAAAGCGTCCCGAAAGAATGGTCAGGTCCGGTCCAACGGAACCGCCTTGATTATCAAAGCGATGGCAGGCAAAGCACGATGCTGCTCCAAACATCTGTCGACCGTGTTCGAAGTTGCGGTTCTTCAGTTCTGTTTCCAGCATGGGAACCAGTTCAGTCATCTTCCATTCCTTCACAAATTTGCGAGGAGCGGATGTAAACAAAGGAGCACCAGCTGCAGGCTTAGTATCCAGAATTGGCTGCAGCCGAGCTTTATCTTCCGCGGAAAGATTGGCCACGGCATCTGCCTTGATGTTATTAACGAACAGCTGAAAACTGGAACCGCCCTGATACGCGGCAGCTCGAGTAAACCACTTGAAATAGGTGTTCTGAAGCTCAGGCGTCCAACCAGTGGTTAGGTGTCGAAGCGTTCGAGCGTAGTCGATCTGTTCTTCCTGAGTCGGAGCATTTTCCAGCAGAGCGACAATTTCCGCGGCAGCGTAAGGTGCCTGGAAATAGGTAATCAGCTGAGCGATCTCAGAATTCAGCGGCTGAGTTTCGGCCGGCAAGGTGCCTTCCAGATGGGCCGTCAGTGCAGCTCGCATTTCCTCTGCTGGGGGACTGATACGAACGAACGTTAATGTAACCACTCGCAGTAGATCGATCTTCTGATCGTTGCTGAGTTCCTCCATGTTAAGCTGACCGATTGCCGCCAGTACTCGGCTTGTCATTTCTGAACGTGCGGTATCCGGAACGAAGTTGGCCCAGTCAGGAATCGGCGTGTCAATGTCTTCGCCCGTCCCTTTGTTCTGGCGTTCAAACGTGCGAGCCAAAGCCAGCAGGGCGGTAAGTTTCGCCTGTGGATTTTCCAGTGACAGGGCTTTGTCCTGCCAATCGTCCAGTGGTGCTCGTTCCAATGCGGCTCGAGCTGCAAATCGCACAGCTCGTGCCGGAGATGCCAACGCATTCCAAACGACGTCGCTTGTCAGTTCACTTCCAGAAAGGCCTTCCAACGTCTGTCGTAGAGTGGCATCAGCGTCAATGGCCACAGTTGCCTGTTGTTGTGCTGGACCCAGCTCGCCTGCGTAAGTTACTCGATAAAGACCGGACTGCACTTTGCGTCCGCCAATGGCAAAGTACATTGCGCCGTCAACAGGGTTGATGACAACGTCGGTCAGTGGCAAAGGTGTGCCAGTGATAAATTCTTCCAGAGTACCGGTAAACGTACCGCCGCCTGGTAGAAGATGCACGGCGTACATCTTGCCGTAGCTCCAGTCACACGCGAACAAAGCCTGCTGATAGCGAGCTGGAAACTTTGCACCATAACCGAAGCATACGCCAGTGGGTGAACCCGGTCCGACGTTGACTACCGCAGGAACACTGTCTGGATAGTAAGCTGGCCACTTGCCGCCGCCACTTCTCCAGCCGAATTCGCCACCGTCAACGGAGTGACAGATTCTGGTCGGCCGATACCACGGAGCGTTGATGTCCCATTCCATATCGGCGTCATAGGTAAACAGTTCGCCCTGCTGATTGAACGCAGCATCGTACTGATTGCGGAAACCGCTAGTCAGCACTTCCCATGTTTTGCCATCAGGATCGATCTTGTACATGCAGCCACCCGGAGCTCGGGTGCCTTTCATGAATTTGCCCTGCACGCGAGGCAGCAGCAGGTCTTCATCCCATGATGGAACTCGCGAACCAACAATTTCCGTCAAGTCTGTGCGGTTGCCGCACACGACTACCAGGTTCTTGCCATCCGGATGAGGCAACACGGCGTGCGGCCCGTGTTCGCCGCTGCCGTTCAAGGCTCGCAATGTTTCCAGGCTGTCCAGCTGATCGTCGCCATCTGTGTCGCGAACCCGGTACAACCCGCCCGGATATTTCGCTCCTTTGTTAACGCTGACATACAGGCTGTCAAACGCCCACAGCAGGCCCTGAGCTTCCCCGATATCCACGTTGATTTTTTCGACCGACAGTTCTTTTGCACCCAGAATACCGGGCGGAGTAACTCTGTACAGCGAACCGTATTGATCAGAAACAATCAGTCGGCCTTTCGGGTCCACACACATGTTGACCCACGAACCCTGTTCGTCTTTTGGAACCGAATACAGCAATTCAACGTTAAAGCCCTTGGCAACTTTCAGGTCTTTCACTGCGGTAGCGGTTGGAGTCTTCAACGGAGCGGCTGCTGCCAGCGTTTCGGCGTTGATTTCTTTGGCCCATGCCCCCTGTCCCAAAGCTGCAATTATAGTCGGCTTCTTCCAGCTGTCGTTTGGTTTGAAGCCTCTTTCTTTCCAGCCTTTTTGCGGCTTGGTAGATGCATCCCATGATTCGTCTGTCACGATGCTCCATGCTTCACGCCAACCGGATTCGAAATCAATCTTAATTACCAGCCCGGCCGCACTTGCTCCATTTTCTGCTTCGACGGCAATAACATGCTTTTTCTGGGGATCATCAAGGTCAAGTTGCTTTGATAGATCGACAAACACAGGCTTCGACCAGTTATCGTGAGAAGCCACTTCTTTGCCGTCAACAAAGATCGTCATCTGGTCGTCGCACGTACCGTACAAGCGAGCGGAACCGACTCCGCTGCTGTCAATTTCTTTGCGAAAGTAAACCTTGTCGGCTGGCTTATCACCTTGGTTCACCCAAATCCATTGTGCGACTGGCGCTTCAGATTTTGCCATCTTCTTACCGGGCTTTGCAGCGTTTGCTGCGGCTTCAGTGGCTGGCAGATTCTTCAGTCGCAGATTGCGGAACTGAGCTTTCATTGCCTGGCCGCGGTGAACCTGTAGAGCGATCACGCCCTCAGTTTCAGCGTCTTCCTTTTGGTTGTCTGTGATATCAACTGTCACGACGCCATCGATTTTGTGAATCAGATGGTTGCCGTTGGCGATGATGGTCAGTTCGTGCCACTTTGTTACATCAATCGGAGTAACTTCGCCTTCCAGCTTTGTCACCGTTTTTTTACCGTCGGCACTGACAACAACTTTTTGGCCGCGCTGGGCGATGATGCCTCGACCGCGTTCGTCATACAGCATGCCGGTGTAAGGAGGATTCGCGTGAATGTCGGCCTGGTAACCGGCACATACAAATTCGCCCTTTTCCTTGTCGTGCTTACTACGATACTGAACGCCGGAATTATTGTCGCCTTCCAGACGGAAGTCGCAGCGGAACTCGAAGTTGGCAACGTTACCATCCCAGATTAAAAACTTGTTGTAGGCCAGATGGTCCGGGCCGTTGGTCTTGCCCGTGATGCAGCCATCTTCAACAGACCACAACGACGGATCGCCGTTCCAGCCAGTCAGGTCTTTGCCGTTAAACAGCTGGGCAAAGTCATCCTGCGCAAAGCCAGACGCCGGCGCAAGCAGCGCAAACAGCAGCAGAGAATATCGGATCACGAATGAATACTTTCTTAAAGATAAACGACTTGAAGTGCCGAATACCGGCAACAGTTCGGACCGAAGATTGTCACGGACTCGGCAGCAGATAGCAAGGGGCACGGAAACCAGAAAACAGCCACAGCACTTTTCGCAGACAACCAACCGCACACTGAAGCAGGTGGACGCTTTGTCGGCTAACAAAACGGTCAAACAGACAATCACTCCGGGCGACGGTGTTCATGCGGGCGACGGTGTTCATGCGGGCGACGGTTCTTAAATTGTGAAATTAAAGAATGGTCCGAAACCAAGGGCCGCAAAATGGTTTGACCGACGACGCATCGAGACAGCCTTTTCGTGAAAACACTTCTGTGCACGTCGCGGCTAAACACAGAATGCGTTGGCGACCGTTTAGTGGGTCGTTCCAGCACTCTTCACCAATAGCTGCGCACAACAAAAAACAGTGGCGAAACGAACAACGCTGGCGTAGGTCACAACAGCCGAAAACTCTCAACGCTGGCGAAAAGCATAAGGATTGGTATCGTGTTAATGCTCGTTCGGTGTGCCACACGGCAGTTCATGCTGCAGACAACACCAGCCTGAATTCTGCCAAAGGAAATTCAGCCACATGAAGTCCATCATTCTGCTCGCGACAATTGCCTTCACGGCGAACCACGTTGTAACGAGTCAAAGCGTTTCAGCACAGGCCGCGGACACGCTGCCGGCGCTTGTGAAGGGAGTAGCTCCGTCGAATTTTTCCGAAATGTGGGCAGGCTTTGATCCTGGAGTTGAACCGCTGGAAACGGAAACTTTTCTTGAATGGGAAGAAGACGGCGTAACGTTACGAATTATTCGATTTCGCATAGGCGTATTAAAGGGATAGAAAGCCTCGCTGGCCGCTGTGTACGGATTCCCCACGCGCAGCGCCAACGACACGCGAAAGATTCCGGGGCTGTTGCAGATTCACGGTGGAGGACAGCACGCCGATCACAAAGCATGTCTGGCAAACGCAAAGCTCGGTTACGCCACGGTATCAATCGCATGGGCGGGGCGCATCAGTGCTCCGAATTACCGAATCTCTCCGGCAGAAGTTCAGTTATTCTGGGACGGCAAAACAAACGATCCCGCCTACAAACTGACAACAGACTGGGGAGCAGTTGACGGCTATCATGCTCCAGGACGCAACTCTGGTAATTCGTTTCCAAGTGCACGGCCTGCCGAGTGGACGCTGGATTCTGTCGAATCGCCCCGCAACAGCGGCTGGTTTCTGTGTGCGCTGGCAGCTCGTCGAGCTCTCACGTTTCTCGAACAGCAGCCGGAAGTCGATCCATCCAGGCTGGGAGTCTACGGGCATTCCATGGGAGGCAAGCTGACCGTGATGACCGCTGTGGATTCGCGAGTCAAAGCTGCCGCGCCATCGTGCGGCGGAATCAGCGACCGTGATAGTGACAGTCCGCTGTTTCAGGCAACGTTAGGCGACGATGTTAGCCTAAAAGAAGTTTCGTGCCCCATCATTTTCCTGAGTCCTTCCAACGACTTTCACGGCCGCATTGGAGATCTCCCCAACGCGATCGATGAAATTAAAAGTTCGCAGTGGCGAGTCACGTGTTCACCGCATTTGAATCACCAGGATACCGCCGAATACGAAGTGAACACGATGTTGTGGTTCAATCAGCATTTGCAACATACATTTAAATTTCCGGCGACGCCGACGACTGAACTGTCCCTCACTACAGCAGACCACATTCCCACGTTCACAGTGCAGCCCGATGCTGCACAGACCATTCTGTCCGTCAATGTCTTCTATACGCAAAACGGCAAGGCCAACGAAACGCCACAGGATCGCGAAGACACGATGCACCGATTCTGGCGTAGTGCAAAGGCAGTTAACACAAATGGACGCTGGACGGCAAAGTTACCGGTTAGCACAACAGACAAACCGTTGTGGGTTTATGCAAATATCGTCTATCCGCTCGAAAAACCCATTACCGGAGCGGGCTACTACTACGGTACTTATGTGGCCGAATCGTTTAATATCTCGTCACTTTTAAAGACAGCCACACCGGAGCAGCTTCAGACGGCTGAAGTTATCGCCACACTGCAGCCAAGGCTGCTGATTTCAGATTTTGAAGGCGACTGGCAAAACGAATGGTTCAGCTTAAAGCCCGAACAATGGGCACGTGCCACCCACAAACTTTCCGACGACGTTTGCAAAGCGCCCGAAAATGCGATGCTTGCTCTGGACGTTCAGGCAGATCAATCGAATGCTCTGGTCGTGTTGCTGGATGACTACGGCACAGAAATTCAATTGCAGGCGGGCAATAAATGGAAGTCCATTGTGCTGTCACCAGACGACTTTAAAGATGCGGCTGGCACGTCTCGGCAGAACTGGAACAACATCAGACAGCTGAAACTAAGTCCGGCAGAACACCTGCGTCCGAGACGAGGCGAAAAAGCAGAACTGCGTCTAATCGGAGCACAATGGAAAGGCCAGCCTCCGAAATTCCGCAACCTTCGCTGGCAAGTCTCCCCACTCAAGTAACCCGAATCAATTGCAGAACCCGCACCAGCAGCCTCTCTATATGGACCGGTCTGCTTTTCTATTGCCACACTGTGCCCGACAGCCTTGGTCGTTACCCGAACTTGTCCTTCCGACACACCGAAAATCGCTCAACGTTTGGTTCGTGCATTTCCTACGTGAGGCAGGCAGGAGTCTGGCCGACAAACTACAAACCCCGGCGCAGATTTCATCGCTACTGCTGTCTGAACCATTACACCGGGACCTGTCAGTGTATGCCGTGCGGGCGTCCAATCGGCTTGTATCGAAACCAGGCCGAGAATAATGTTCAAGAGTCACCACGATAGATCCACTGATATGTTGTATTCAGGACTCATCACCCTATGCACGAACTCGACGAAAGTCTGTGAGTCGAATCCGAACTCACTGCGAAGCAGGCATTGGCTGCGCGTCCGTTTAAGCGTGGCGTAACCGGCCTGGTTGGTCGTCTCAGGCGCTTGCTTTGGCCCCTGGTTCCGGCAATCGCCTTTGATCGCCCAATACACAATCCCTTTGCCACGCAGGTAGATCAAGCCACACCATCTCAGGATAAGGCAAACGGCAGTCTCACAGATAAATTCAATAACTTCTCTGTCAACATTTGTGGGAAGAAAGACGAAGGCAAGGACGAGCCTCAAGACGAAGCAGCAGAGCCTGAGCCTGTAATTACATCGGATCCCGTGTGCTGGTTTACATTTGCCGCAATCGGGTGCTCGCTGATCGGCATTGTCTTCTCTGCCATTGGACAGGTGAGGGAGCAATGCACATCGCTTACAGTATTCGCACTGGGGTGCTGTGTCGCAGCCCTTACATGGCAATACTTCGCAATCGGCATTATGTTTGGAACTCCCGTCGTGATTTTCATCATCATTATTACCACGGCGTGATCGAGGGCTTCATAAGACTGGAAGCGGTCCGGAAATTACAAGCTTACAGGCACGCACCGCCAGCAAGCGAATCCAGGCATTCCGAAATTCGCTCGCGCTTGTATTGAAAATTTCGCGGGACCGCTTCCAGCACTAAAATCCAATCCGCCGGAACCGTGCTACGATCGCAGTTTTTATGGACCATTACTCGCTGCAATTTCGTGATCGTTATGTGGGGAAACCTATGAAGTTGATTTTTGAACTGCCATTCAGACGATTGGTGTTGTTGAATGTGTTCTTCGCTGGTTGCGGAAATGTTATCGATCCGGAATTGAAAACTGCGCAGCATGCTCCGCTTTCTGCAGCAACGACTGCAACTTCCCTTCCGGCCGATTCACAGTTGTTACGCGGTGTCTGGGAAATCGTGAAGTGCGATCGCAACGGCGAAGTGTTTCCGCAGGAAGTTGGAGGCCGAATATCGTTCGACGGCGACAAGGCCGTTTCACACAGCGCTGATGGAACGAAAATTCAATATCTGGTGGAGTTGAACTCTTCGGTCAGGACAAAAACGATTGACTGGCAATGGAAGCAAGATAACCAAACGCAGACATTACGTGGCCTGTACGCAATCGACGGCAGGACACTTCACACATGCAGCCCGTCGACTTTTGAAGCTGATCGTCCCTCCGAAATCCGCACCGTTGCTGGCGACGGTCGGTGGGTTTTTCAATTGGAAAAGATTTCAGACTTCGTTCAACCATGAAGCCGTCGGCGGCGAAAGGTTACATAACAACTGAAGCATTTGGCTTCGTAAGTGTTACAGAATTGACGCAGCCGAATTGGTGGCAGTTGGTGGATACGAAAGTTATTTGCGGGGAGGAATTTGCGGGGGGTCCGTAACTCCCGTTTACACGTTCCATCGAATTAAGATCGAGTCGCGATATGATCAGAAACACAATGAGCACAAGCACGGACGGCCGATTTTTCTGCACGCAGCCAGCGAAGTTGCGAGAACGTGTATTCGACAAACTGGCGTGCCCCTGTTTTCTGTACCACGGTTATGAGAGTCAGTTTGCGTTAAGGCTGACTGCAGGTGTGGGGCAGTTTTCTGCTTCTGGAAGGTACGCGGAAGAAGCAGAAAACGGCCGGGCGAATTCGACAGGAGTCTGGTCGCCAAGTGAACTGTGCGGCCGACGCTGATTGTAGCAGTCTCGCCACGTCGAGATCACCTGACGAGCGTCAGGGCGATGATGCCGAAATATCGTCTCGGCGACAACAACCGCATCGCATTCGCAGCGACTTCACACTTGCTGGCATATTATCCGATGCGTCAGCTGATGACGGTCGCGGTAAGCAAGACGCCCCACAGCTTAGCTGCAGCCGAACGCTGTATACGCCGAACATGGACCGATGCCTGCTAAACGAATGTAAGTTCGCTGGAACTGTAATTCGGATTCACTGGCCAGGACGGAACAGCGCAACCGGAACGCAAAACACGACCAATGAAATCCAAAAACGACGATCGTGTATAGCAATGGAAAAGTTGCACTACCCCCAAGAGCGGTCCACTGTTTCCAGCGAACCGTTCTTAGTTTTAAGTTGCACATATATCGCGGCTTGTGATGGGCCGCTGCTTCCTACACGTATGTTTCGCAGTTCAATCGCGACATCAACCAGCTGTCAATGAATCGAGCATCGTTGCAGCAGGGATCGAGCGGTTCTTCTGTGATGCGAACGTCCACTTCGACACCGACAGAACGCAGTAGACGAACAGATTCGACGTTTCTTGCCAAAAGTTCGTTAGACGAAGATCGAGAAACCGTTTGCAGAATATTCTTACCACGCAACTCTTCGCTTCTTCCCAGCGTTAGCGATGCGTCACATGCCGGATCAAGCAAAACGGCTCCGGCAAACCATTCCGGGCATTCCGCAAACAGTCGCATAGCAACGTCAGCACCGCTTCCGGAACCAGCAACGAAAATTCGTTCGCTGTGAATGTGAAATGCTCTGCGAAGACGTCGAGCCGTGATATTCACCAGTTTGCTGAGGGGCACCTGACCGAATTCGAGGCCATTGCTGTTCCAGCCGAACGAATCGTTTTCGTCGAGTATTCGATTGCCCCGCAAGGCGACACCGCAGTAATTCTGGTTGCCGATCGCGTTCATCACCAGGTCGAGTTCGTTCTCGCTGCTGTGTTCGTCGTGAAACCAGATGACCAGCGGGTAGGCATAGTTTTCTTCATACTGCCCTGGCACAAACAACGAGATCGGCCAGTCCGAAGTGGCTGCCGCGTCCTGGTCGTCAATGTTGTTGCGGCATTCCAGATTATACACTTCGCATAGTTCCTGCAGTTCAACGTGCATGCAGTTAATATGATTGTTCGGAATCAGAAACGAAAGGTCGTCCTGAATATGTGACTTAGCCTGGACGCGATTAAACATAAAAATACTTCCGTGATGCAGGGAGTTTCTTTAGGAAGATGAAATGCTTTGCGATTCGTGCAAAACAGGTTTACGGAAAGAATTCCTCACAGCTAAAGGATTAGCTGTTCAGTTTTCCCTCCGACACAGAATCCCGTATCACATCCTGTAACGGGAAATGCTTTCCTGGACATGCTGTAGGCTTCACTGTGTTATGCCCAATGACCAGTCTGGCAGGAATCTGATATCGATCTGAAAGTTGAGTTACCAGTTTGGTAACAGCCTTCAATTGTTTTGTTGTGGGTTGCTGATTTTGAAAATTTCCAATCAGGCAGATGCCAACTCCATTCGCATTATGAACTGCACTACCTGAATGAGCACCATGGATTTGTTGTTTCCAGCGAAACGTCGCCTCCACCTTTCCGTCTTCCATCCCTGAGCCATTACCGATCACAAAATGATAACCGATACCCAGCCATGGATTTCCCAAGCCATCCGTTCGCCTGCGATGTTCTGTATGAATTGATTCCACACTTCCCGAATCTGTGGCCGAATGATGAATCACCACGTACACCCAATTGTGTTCAACTGTCGCTGGCTTCCACAAAAAACCAACGCCCGAAACCGATTGCGTTGCTGACCGGTTAAGACTAACCAATGGCGAACGCAATGCCATAACAACTTGACCGGTTCGAGTACAGTCGCAGTGTTCCGATGTGCGTTCGTCCGCAGCGAACGCTGCAGACGAAACACTAAGCATAATCAGAAAAACAGACGCTGCCTTTATCACCGGAACATGAACCTAAAATTGGTATAACTGAAACAACCCGCCGAACGCGGAATCATTGTGTGTGACGTGGACTTCGATGTCGGCTGGTGGAATCTACCCCTCCTATAAATTTGTGTCAACGAGTGCCCTTGGGACCGGGCGTTTCACGGCAACTCTGGATAACTCCCCGCTTTAAGTAGGGTAGTTCGCGGCGAGTTTAACGCCGCGAAATGTGGCCGAAAATCTTTTGTGGCTGGCCCTGCTTATCCAGATGTTGCGGCTGCAGCGGTATTTTCGTTGTTGGCAATTTCTATTAAAAATTGCAAAGTTTGCCGAGTGAGTTTCCCGCGTCGCCCGGTTTTGATGTTTTCAAACCTGCAGCGCGGCGGCGGCATTGTTCTGCCCTCAACCGCAATCCCGGCATCTGCAGAGACTGCGAGAAAACATCCAACTCGCGGGAAATACTGAAAAGTGGCGTTGTGGCTGGCATGACATCTGACCGGGCGGATTCGTCATCCGCAAGCTATTTGGGCTCACCATCATCGCGGGCAGATTTAGCTGTTCGACAGCCTGACCAACTGAATTCCGAAGACCGGTAACTCAGTAAAACAACTTTCCGATCGACGAAAATGCGTGATTTCGTGTTCCACATTCGTCAGTCGACTACAACTGACGTCTTCATAGATCGCCGTGTAGATCAGAAGGCGAGCGTCTCCAACTGTCCACTTATGAATTAATACGGCAAACGCGGTACGCCTTCCCGTGAGGTTCGCCGGATCAGCAATAAAGGTGCCGGCGTTGAAAACGCGATTAACTCCATCGTGCCACATGAAGCACATTGAGGGTTCTGGCCGAACAAACCGGAATTGTGGCAAATCGATGCGACACCCCCGCCACCACGCAAAACACCGCTTCCTCCAACCTTCGAGTGATCTCGAATATTCCGAAGAATTCTATTCGTTGCTGGAAGGCAGCGCTGTTCGCTGCAGTTCACGTTGAATCGCTGCCTCAAACCAGACACGTGGCGGCAGAATCCGGGCAAGGGAGCCAAACGCTGTTGGCGATGAGTCGCTTTCAACATGCCCCGTCGTGCTGCGCAGTTATCCGCCGAGATTGCTGTTTGCAGATTGGCAAGCTACTGCCCAGCCTGGACTCTGCGTCAGCGACTGCGGGCTGAGTGTAATTGGTGCGGCCTGCTATTGAGAATAAGCTGAACACCGTGCGCCGATAAGTCTCGGCGCTACGGTGATTCGACGTTGTTCAGCAGATCGCATTGTTCCAGGCCAATGGCCGCCAAAGTGTTTTGGCCGAAGTCAGCGTTATGAACCGCTCATCCAGGGAAGGCCAGCGCCGGCTGGTGGAAGTTTGACCAGTTCGACTCCGGTGACTTCTTTGTGAGCGGCGATTTCGGCCAGTGATTCGGCAGATGGCTCGTTGTCCAAATTCAAAACGGCAACGGAATCTCCTCCAGGCTGATTGGTCTGGCGCCCGAGTGCCATGTTGGCGATGTTGATATTGTGCTTACCGAAGATCGTTCCGATGTAGCCAATCAAACCGGGCACATCGCGGTGTCGGTAAACCAGCAGCAGGCCGTCAAGAAACGCTTCGAAACAGTAAGGCCCCAGCTTAACGAGTCTAAGGAACTGTCGTCCGAAGATTGTTCCGGCGGCTTCAAATTCGCCCTGATCTGTCACCAGCTTAATGGAGATCATGGACGCGAAGTTTTCTGAACTTCCGCTAGCCGTTTCGGAAATCTGGATGCCTCGTGACTTTGCCAAAGATGTGGCATTGATGATGTTAACGTTGGCGTCCAAAGCAGCTTCCAGCAGTCCCACGGAAAATGCCGAAGTCAGCAATCGCGTTTTCTTTTCGGCTGCTTCGCCTCGGAAATCAATTTCGGCGGACTTCAGAGCCTGTCCTTTGATCATCTGAGAAGCCAAAAGGCCCAGACGATAAGTCAGGTTCAGATAGTGCTTCAGATCTTCCATTTCGGCACTGGAAACGGGTGCCATGTTAACTGCGTAGCGAATTTCGTTGTTCAGCAGATAGTCGGAGATAATTTCTGCGGCCTCAACAGCCACCATTTCCTGAGCTTCGTCCGTGGACGCTCCCAGATGTGGAGTTGTCAGGACCTGAGGCAGGTCGATCAGACGACGGTCGACCGGCGGTTCTTTGGTAAACACGTCCAGAGCGGCCCCGGCGATGTGTCCTGATTCGATGGCCTCTGCCAAATCACCTTCGTCTACGATACCACCGCGAGCACAGTTGATAATACGTGCGCCCTTTTTCATGGTCGCCATGCGACCGGCGTTGATGATGCCACGAGTTTCATCCGTCAGTGGGGTATGCACCGTCAGATAGTCGCATTTTGTGACGATTTGATCGACGTCGCGATATAGCTCGATGCCGAGTTCTTTGGCTTTTTCTTCTGAAAGAAACGGGTCGTATCCAAGCACCTTCATTTCCAGGGCCTGAGCTCGACTGGCGACGGCGAGTCCGATGCGTCCCAGGCCAATCACAGCCAGCGTCTTGCCAGACAGCTGAGTTCCCTGAAACAGGTTGCGATCCCATTTGCCGGCGCGCATTGTGGCAGAAGCAGGAGCAATGTTACGACTAAGAGCCATCATCATGGCGATAGTGTGTTCGGCCGTGCTGGTCGTGTTGCCGGTCGGAGTGTTCATTACCAAAATGCCGGCCGCAGTTGCTGCGTCCAGGTTGATGTTGTCAACGCCCACGCCAGCTCGCACAATCACCTTCAGCCGTTTCTGGCCTTCCAGCAACTCAGGCGTCAGCTTGGTTTTACTGCGGATGATAATCCCATCGCAGTTTTGCATCTCTTCACGAACTTGTTCTGGCGAAAGATCACCTTTGATAACAGTTTCGATGCCTTCAGCATCCGTTAGAATCTGCATTCCTGCCGCGTGCAGGCCGTCTGTAATCAAAACTCGGTACACGATTTCTTCGCCTTTTTGAATTGGTCGTTGCCCGGAAAATACCGCCTGACCGGCAGGCTTAACCCGTTGCGAACGCATGTTTTAGGACAGCGACTGTGCGAAAACAAGACGATGGCAAATTTGGGCCTGCGAATTCGCAACATCGCGAATTGCCTGAACAAAAGCGATGTTTGGCTGAACCAACCCGGTTCCGCTACGCGGCAGAATGATGCGGTATCTCAGGCAGTCATTGGGTTAGTCAGTCGCGGAATGGGTGAAATTTCTAACAGATTTCGAGATCTCAGGCATTCGGCGACCAATAAGCAGTCGGCGTTCGATAATGCGACTCTCACAGACGCACAAAGAGTCTTAACCGTTGCTGCAGTTGTGTGGAAATGGGTTATTGGGGACGATTTTCCCGTATCTTCCGAATATTCCGTACAGGAGGTGTGTGCGGCCTGCCGATGAAAGTTCAACAGCTGGGTCATGCGCTCAGTCCTTCGACTTTGTATTGAGCACTGGACGGAATGATGAGTAATTCGTCAGAGTTTCACACCGGCGGGATTGTCCTTTTGGCCGTAGGTATCGTGTTTTGCGGTATTTCGGTTGCCGTTTTGCTGCCACTGATTCACGATATTAGTGGATCTCAGTCTGCGGTGGCAGCTGCGCCCGAACAATCTGACGTCGCGTTCGTGAAGGTGGGTGAAGAATACGCAGAATTTGTTTCGTCGCAGACAATGGCGTCGCAGCAACAGTTAACTCGCGCCCAGTCAGCCAATGGTTTCAATGCGCACGGCCGAGTTGTTCAGGCGCACGCTCAGGTTCAGACGCACCCACCGTTGGGGTTTGCCAGTCCGATGCCAGCAAATCGAACACCCGCCGAACGTAACCCGTTTGCTGAGGAGTATTCAGCAGGATCCCAACAGCACTCGATGTCTGGTTCTGTACCGATTGTGGCGGCCACAGGATTCGGTAGTTCTGCAGTTCGCCATGAATTAAGCGATGCGTCAGCGAATACTCGAACAGCGAACGTTGATCGGAACGCAATTCAGCAACCATCCGGTTCAGTATTCGCTCCAATCACTGTCCACCCTGTGACAGTGAATGTGCATGGTTCGATGTTTGAAGGCGAAGTTAAGGCTCTGACAGAACGCGTTGAGTCGGCCATCAAAGCGAACCAGCAGAACAACGCCGTTGAGTTTGAGTTGAAGCGGCAGGCGAAGTCTTTACGAACGCAAAGCCGTGAACGTCGAGCACGCGAAGACGAAATTGCAAAAATCGGAGATGGCGTTGAGCAGCTGGCAACTTCCTTCCGTCAACTGCAACAGGAAACGCGGGAAAGCCTGCTGCAGGTACAACAGCAGGCCAGTCGTTCTCAGGTGTCCACGCAACTGTTGGAATCTTATCGCCACGCTCTCGAAAAAGAACAGCACGCTGGGCAGCAGATTGCTGATCAGAAACTAGCTCAGCAACAGCTAGCTCAGCAACAGTTTGTTCAGCAGCAGCTAGCACAGCAGCAGCAGCAGCAGCAGCAGCAGATTATTCAGCAGCAAGTGGCCGATCAGCGACTTTCCAGGCAGCGGCTGGTTATACAGCAGATTGCCAAACAAAGGCTGGATGAACAGGAATTGGCAGAACGAGCGTTGGCACAACAGCAGCAGCAGCGGTTGATCGAACAAACGCTTATCCAGCAACGCCTTGCTGAGCAAACTCTGTTGGCACAGCAGCGATTAACCGAACAGCAGCTGGCAATGCAGCAGGCTGCGTCGACGCGAGTTGCCGCTCGCCCCGCGCCAACGTACTCGGATGCACCGCCAATGGGACACCTACCACCACTGGCGCAGCCGCCAGCCACTCATAGTGAACTGGTTCCTGAACCGCGTCATCTTGAAACCAAGCCGGTTCATGAAAAGAGCTCTTCTGTGGAAGAACCGGAACCTCTGCAGACCGCTCGCAGTCGAACGTCGGTTTCCAGTGCGGCTGCAATCCCGGTTGCGGCTAAGTCACGGCCAGCGACTCAGGTGGTTCTTTCCGGCGAAGGATTCGTACATCGGGGTAAAGAAAAGATTCAAGCAGACGTAAAGCCATTCGTAATTCCGACGCTGCCTCAGCTTGCGGTTCCACCCGTTTCAGTGGAAATTCTTCCCGACGATTCGGCGCAGCAATCGCGTTCACTACACATGTTGCTGCCGCTGGAAACACCCGAAATCGCTGAACCTCAGACATATGCGCCCCCGGCAATCGATGAATCGCTGCCGGCGTTGCCAATTGACATTAACCTGCCACCACCAAGTCTACGAACTTTGGAACCGAGCCGCAAAGTTGTTGAACACGTCGGATACGAACACGTTTACCGCTTTAAAATGGAAGAAGCGGATGATGGAGAGATGCACGTCGTTGCCGACAGAGCGGCCGTGTGTGCTCAGTGTGGCAAGGTGCATACGATGAACGACGTTGATCATGTCATGGTACCAACCGTGGCGAAATCGAAACCGGAATTCACCGAGCCAGGAGAGTCATTGATGTCGGCCGCGGTTATGCAGGCGTCTGGGAATCTGCCACCGCCGAATTCAAGGGTGACCGCGTCAACAATGACTCAGCCAAAGCCGTCGAGTTCAATACCCCTGCAGAATGCGCCGGGGGCTGGCCAGTCTCACACTGCCAACACTCACGTTGGTGGCCGAGGCATGAATCGACATCTTCAGCAATCGGAAGAAAAGGCTGTGGCGGAAGGGTTGATTCCAAAAATCCGAATGCCATCGTTTACCACCGAAGATGATGAACCAGGCATCCTGCATCGGTTGTCTTCGACAATCAAACAACTTGGGCGCAGCGTTCAGTAGACGCTAACGGCAAGCTACATATGATTGTCTGAACAACGGGGTTAACACGCAACGGAGTAAATAAGTTGTTCATTCGGACTTCCTGAGGCGGTCCTTAGTTGGCAACTTTGCAATCCCGCGTAGCGAGCAGATGAATTCAGCCATTGCAAAATTCACTCGTGCGTCGTGCCTGTAGTGGAAAGTTCGCCGAAGCGGTCTGTGGACCGCTTCGGCAAGACGTGTTTTTTTGACGCGGTTTTAAGACCTGCCACTTCCCACGAATTCAGATTCGGAAAGTCTACCGTCTCCGTCGGTATCGAATTTTGGAAATCGTTTGGGGGACTCTTCTGGGTCTGGCTGGTTCAGAAGAAACTCGTCGCGATCCAGAAATCCATCGCGATTTGAATCACGTTTTTTGAACATCGCCGCTCGGTCAGGCTTTGGCTTGTTATTTGTCGCGGGCTTCGTTTTCTTAGTGGATTTTGCGGCCGCAGATTTTTTCCACTGAGGCCTGGGGGGAGCCTGCTGTTGAAGCTGCTTCATTTTTGCCGCGACTATTTCAGGATGATCTGCGGCAATATTCCTCGTTTCCAGAGGGTCCGTCTGGTAATCGTAGAGTTCAATTTCAGCAGCACCCAACGTGTCGCCGACTTCATTCCATTCAACCAATCGGAAACGCTGATCACGGATTGCCCGGCCTAGTCTTGATCCGCGAGGATAGACGTGAGTCACAAAGTCGCGAGCCGTCGAGACACCATCGCGTACGACTGCGGAAAAGCTGACTCCGTCGACTTTACCTGGCGTCTTGATTCCGGCGAGTTCCGCTATTGTGGGATAGATGTCGACGGTTTCGACCATAGCTAATGAAGCAACGCCGTGAAGCCCATTCGGTGCCACCACAATCAGAGGAATTCGAGTCGCCTGTTGATAGTTGGTATGCTTGCACCACATGCCATGGTCGCCAAGGTGCCATCCATGATCTCCCCATAACACAATGATCGTGTTGTCTGCCAGGTCAAGCTGATCAACAGCATCCAGCACTTTGCCGATCTGAGCATCCGCGTAACTGGTGGCTGCATAATAGCCATGAATCAGGTGCCGAGTGGTCGCATTGTCGATCGCACCATGTTCTGGCATGTCTGAATAATTTCGAAGTTCGCCGCCGCTGGTGGCTGCGTACGAAGGAGCATACTTTGGTGCATCGTGGATGGTTGGCATCGGTAGCTGCGAGGCATCGTAGAGTTCCCAGTACTTTTGAGGAGCCACAAATGGCAAGTGCGGCTTTAGGAAACCAACGGCCAGAAAAAATGGCTGATCGGGATTCTCTGCCGCGGCTTTAAGGCGATTCACGGCTTCTTCAGCCACGAGTCCATCGGCATAGGTTTCATCGGAAACGTCAGCCGCTTCCGTCGCAGGGCCGCGTTTCTTTCCGTTGGCATCCGGTTTAATATTCTGCACACTTTCAGGCAGTACATAACTGGCCGTTTTTGGCTTCCATGACGGAACGCTCCATGATTCTGCGTCGTCAATGTTGCCGTGACCCACGTGGTAAATCTTGCCAAGACCGGCGGCATGATATCCTGCGTTTTTGAAGTGCTGACTGAACGTGACAGCGTCTGGCGCGGCGAATCGAAAATGCGTCGGCAGATCGTAAACGCCAATCGTCTGGGGTCGCAGACCAGTCATCAGCGAATTGCGACTAGGCGAACAAACAGCCTGATTGCAGTAGGCAGCATCAAAACGTACACCACGACTGGCAAGTTTATCGATGTTCGGCGTGATGGCGGTTTCATCGCCAAAACAACTGATCGTCGGTTTTAGATCGTCCACGCAGATCAACAATACATTTGGCCGATCAACTGCACACGACAACTCGGCAATTGACGACGCAATGACGGCGTACAACAGGAAACGAGACATCAGTGACTCCACAGAAAGTGTTCAACGAAAAAATTATGTTTGGGGCGCAGTTTACAGTGCGTCTGCGACCGTTTTGATGCTCTGATTCAGATTCCAGTAGAGAACGAATCGATGTTGCGGTTCCAGAATCGATCTCTGACAAACATTGCAAAATTACGTCATACGGTCAGCGGCGACTGGTGATTGCAGATTCGCTGTCTGACACCGGAGTTTCGCAATTTTGTTGACGCGACTGATCCATCACATAGTCTGCAATCGCCGCCAGATCACTGCGTTTCAAAACTCTGCAATCGGCCGCCGGACGTTCGTCGGAAACAACGCAGCGTATTGAAGCGTTATCTGTTGCGTAGGGCGATTCCTTAACTTCTGATCGCCAGACTTCAATTTTGCGAGCCGTCGCTGCCAGATCACCTTCCACTATAATCACATCGCAATCGTTGAACATGATGTTGAAGCGTGCGTATCGAACGGCTTCACTTTCGTCTCGAGCAACGGGCACAAATGCGGCCGTCATCTGAGACGACAATATGCCGACTCCCGCCGCTCCGGATTCTCGATGCTTGTGAGAATCCTTGCCTGGCGTGTCCAGTTCGTGGTGATGATGAGTGTGCTTGATAGTGGCAACTTTAAATCCGCGTTTGGAAAGTTCCTTCACCAGATCGCAAACCAGAGTCGTCTTGCCAGCGTTTTTCTTCCCAACAATGTGAACACGCGGAACGTTTCGGATGGTGGTGTTGAATTCGGCGGTCGGCGATGACTTTATTTGATCGTTCGTCATATGGTTACCAACTGTTCCGGACGAACGGTGATCTTGACTCCCTTAAACCCGGGCGTCTTCGACAACGGATCCACGTCTCGCGGTACCAGAACGTTTGCCTCCGGATAGTACACCAGCACATTTCCGGAACGCACATCGAACTCACGAACAAGCAGCATTCGCAGTTCGCCGGCGGAGCTTTTTACTCGAACGTGTTGATCAGTTTTAAGGCCCAGTTTCTGTATGTCGGCCGCATTCATCAGAACAACGTCACGCCGTTCCTGACCGCGGTATAGGTCTTCTTCATCGTAGACCACGCTATTGAACTGGCCTTCAGAACGAACCGTCATCAGGCGAAGTTCGTGTTCTGCAAAATCATGCCCAGGAAGTGCGGGACTGTGAAACGTCGCCTTACCGCTTTCCGTTGGAAACCTGTACTGTTCGATTGCTCGACCGCTGACGTGAAATTCCTTTTTAGAATCGTCCATACCCATCATCGATTCATAGCCGGGCACGAGTTCTGCAATAAGTTCCCGAATGGCCGCGTGGCTTTTCAAACGCTCGAAGTCAACCTTGCAGTCAGGTCCCAAGGCCTGCAGAGCCATGTCGGCAAGAATTGACACTTCACTGCGAGGCCCGTCTACTCGAGCAGGTCCGCCATCGCTGACTCGCACATAGCTAAACATTGATTCCTGAGTTGTCGCTTGCGGTTCTTCGTCCCGAGGAAGCACGGGGAGGATTATTGTTTCTTCGCCCAGCCCCCACGCGTGTCCGGTGTTTAATGTGGTCGACATATACGCCACAGTCTTTAGCCGGTTCATACATTCTTCGGCGTATTTCATGTCTGGATTACTGCCGAACAGGTTGCCTCCAAGGCACAGTGCAAAGTCCATTTCACGACGATGAGCGGCATCCATGCAGGCCATCGTGTCGTAGCCCGGATTTGTCGGAATCTTAATTCCCAGTCGGTTTTCAAGCTTCTGCAGCATCGCCGTTTTCAATGCGGGAGTTACTCCAACTGAACCCAGCCCCTGCACGTTGCTGTGTCCGCGAATCGGCATCACGCCAGCCTTCGATCGCCCCACCATGCCTCGCAGCAACGCCACGTTGGCAATCATCTGCACGCTATTGGTGCCATGCAGGTGATGAGTAATTCCCATGCACCAGCCAAACACGACGTTGTTAGCCTTCAGGTACTGATGAGCGATATCTGTAATTTGCGTCTGAGTCAGCCCGCTGGCGTTTACGATTTCCACCCATGAAGTCGCTTTCGCAAGCTGTTCGAATTCAGCGAAGCCCTGAGTATGCTGCTGAATAAAGTTGGTGTCCTGGGCATTAGTTTCGATGATGTGTTTGGCCACTCCCAGCAACCACGCCATGTCGCCACCGATGTGCGGTTGAACATATGTGCTGGCAATTTCGGAACCGAACAGCAAACTGCGAACGTCACTGGGAATGCGAAAGTTGACCAGCCCCAGTTCCTTCACCGGGTTCACCACAATTACCTTGCCGCCGCGGCGCCGAATTTCCATCAGAGCTCGCATCAATCGCGGATGATTCGACGACGGGTTCGCTCCGATCAAAATGTATAGATCGGTGTGTTCAAGATCTTCCAGGCGAACCGTTCCGGCTCCCGTGCCAATGCTGGAACCCAGGCCGACGCCGCTGGCCTGATGACAGTAATAGCTGCAGTTGTTGACATAGTTTGTGCCAAACACCCGAGACATCAGCTGCAGCAGAAAGCCGGCTTCGTTGGACGAACGTCCGCTGGCATAAAAGAAGCTGCGTTCCGGACCGGCCGCCTTCATCGCGCCGCCGATGCGCTGCAATGCTTCAGACCATTCAACGGGCCGAAAGTGCGTCGCGCCGCGCTCCAGAACCAAGGGTTCTTTGATGCGTCCGCAATGTTCCAGCTGCCGCGATGTCATCGCTTTCAGCTGATTAACACTGTAGGTCTGCCAGAACGTTGTCGGAATGGCGCCCTGTAGATCCGATGCCATTGCCTGAAAAGATTTTTTGCAGACTTCAGGGAAGTACCCGCCCTCGTTGACCATGCCACCCAATTGGCCACCCATGCCGACAGCACACGTCTTGCAGGTGTTTTTCGAACGCAGGGCCTTCCACATTTTCCACCAGCCAACTCGACTGGCCAGTTTCATGCTGTATTCAATGGCTTTCCAGCCGCCTCCGCTGCGAGGTCGTTTCATTGTAATTACCGTCTTCGTTCCGGTGACAATATGGTTCAAACTTTGGCGGATGATACTTATCGATGCGTCGTGCGTCGAATCTGATCGACATATTCTAAAGTTAGCCGGTGTAAGACTTTAAATCCAGCGTTGGCTATGCACATTTTCCCGATTGAAGCTCTCTGGAAATACCGTTCCCGAGTTCATTAAAAATTTAGAAGCGGCAGCGTTTTGTTTTGAAATGTGCTGCATCACTATTCAAATTTCGTGATTAGTAAGGATGCCTGTTTTCATCGTGCATTTTGCCGGCCCGAAAAATAGCAGTGCGATTCGCGGCCGAGTAAGTTCTGTGATATTTTTTTTCAGCTTGTGACTGCCTTCCGGCTGCGCGTTCGCAGCGAAGTTTCTGATGCCTTTAACGACTGCGCGGCGAGCGACGCTGAATTCCGGGCTAAACAATTGCCGAGATCACCCGCCCGAAGAATGCACGATTGCAACGCATGAACGGCGGCGATCAGAAACTGTCTTCGCAAAGATGGCTGATCTGCTAAATTACGCACAAACGATTGTCCCTCAGGAGCGAATTATGCGATATCCGTTGATCAAGTTAATGTGTCTCGGCTGCATGCTGTCCGGCGTTTTGAATGCGGCCGATTGGCCTCAGTTTCTAGGTGCCGGCCGTAACGGAATCTCAGGCGAAAAAGGCCTGACCAGCACGTTTCCTGAAGAAGGTCCGGAAGTCTTGTGGAAGGCTCCTTTGAACGTTGGGATGTCTGGGCTGGCGATTGCTGACGGCGTGGTATATACGATGTATCAGGACGACACGCAGCAGATGGTGGTGGCATTTGATGCAAAAGACGGCACAAAGAAGTGGGAAACCAAAGTTGCTGCCGCTTATAAAAACGACATGGGCAACGGACCTCGGGCAACCCCAACGATTCGCGACGGCGTGGTGTATTCGTTTTCCGGTGAAGGTTTTCTGAGTGCACTGCAGGCAGCGGATGGCACGCTGTTGTGGAACGCGAACGTCGTTAAACAACTGCTCGGAAAAACGGCGGATTACGGAATGGCGTCTTCACCGCTGATTGCCGGCGATTCAGTGATTGTGCAGGTCGGGTCTCGTAACGGAACGATTGCTGCATTTGACTTGAAGTCGGGTAAGAAGAAATGGACCGTGGGCCACGACGCAGCGGGCTATTCCTCACCGATTCAGGCAACTTTGGCCGGCAGACTGCAGGTCGTGGCCTTTGCCGGAGGAACGGTATTCGGCATCGACCCGACGGACGGCACCGAGCTCTGGACCTATGAATTTGAAACGGAATATAACTGCAACACGGCGAGCCCCATTGTTCTGAATGAAAATTCGCTTTTGATTTCTGCCGGTGAGAACCATGGATCAGCCGTTTTAGAAATCACCGCTGACGGCGACGACTTAAAGGTAAACGAAGGCTGGACTTCGCTGGGAGTGGAAAGCGTTTTGCGAGCCGAATGGCAGACTCCGTTGCTTGTGGACGGTGTACTTTACGGACTGGACAACATCGGCAGTGCCGGACAGGTTACCAATCTGGTTTGCGTTAGAGCGTCTGATGGCGAGCAGTTGTGGATTGAAAAACGCTTTGGCAAAGCCAATATGACCTATGCCGACGGAAAGCTGTTTTTCACCACAATGAGAGGCGAAATTGGAATTGTGACGGCGTCAGCAGAAGGCTTCGAAGAGACCGCTCGATTTGTTGCGACCGACCGCACGCGGCAGGCTCCAGTGATTGTCGGAGGGCGTTTATATGTTCGTGACGACTCGGGTATCGTTTGTGTCAATGTAGGCGTACGGAAGGTTGAATGAATTACACCATGGCAGGATAAATCTGTACTTTTACTACAGATGAACGGGCATCGACATGAAGACGTTTATTCGAACTTTGTTAGTCGGTTGCATACTTGCCGGACATTCTGTTCTGTCACCGGTCGTTGCTGACGACAAGGATGAAAACGACAAGATTGCTGAGAAGCTTGATAGTGCTAAAGAATCGCATGTCAGGGTAATGGAACGCTATGAACCACAGGTCAACACTGCGTTGATTTAGTGGAATCGAAAGCTCGACTTGCTGGTCCGCAGGCTGTGCAGTCGGTTGCGGAACAAAAGAACAGTTTCAAAAAACGTTGCGGACTCTTCAGCTTTGTGCAGCGGGAGTATCTGGTCTCAGAGAGCGAATGCTTAAAATCGCTGGAGATCGCAATTCGCGATTACCGTCTGGCGAAAAAAGATGACAAGGCGTTGTCACTTCGGGAAGATCTGAGAATGATCTAGTCCAATTGCATTGACGATCCTGAAGTTGGCGGCTGGATTCCATTTGGTGCTGTGCGGATGGAAGGCAATAAAGGCATTGTTTCACTGACTGGCACTTCAGGCACGACTGGACTTGTCACGCGTCGAACGGATTTGACATACCCGTTGTTGAAGCTGCAACTCGCTGCTTCGTCAAACGTGAATGCCTGCTGGGGCACGCGATTGAATGTGTCTCGCAACGCGGCAACAGGTCAGATGCGTGCTGAAGATGGTGGTGTAACGGCCGGCTTTCTAAAGTGGGACTTTAAGAAACCGGACGACAACGGCGCGAAAATCCTCGTCAAGCCAGCTGGATTGTTTGAAGAGACAATTTCTGTCGCCGACGATTTCCCGTCGGTGCTGGTAAAGGTGAACGGGGCCATCACATCCAATATCGGTATGAGCCCCGCATTGCCAAAAGTTGGTTCGATGGGGGTGTTCATTCAGAAAGGCGTATTGATTATTACGTCGGTGCACGTCGACGATGCTCGGGAATAAACCCGGGCTTCCGTTGGCTGCAGCGACTTAAAATAAACAACGGCCCGAGCCTCTCTGGCGAACGATAGCCAGAGAGGAAGTCAGTTTGATCGGAAAACAGCTTGAACGGAAAACAGTGATCATCACACGAAACACCGTGTTCAGAACGATGAGCCAACGCTAACCACGACAGCAACTTTAGAATTCACCCACGACTTCTCCGCCCTGAATTGTGGCCAGCGACTGATACAGGTCACGATCGATGTTTTCACTGATGAAACGCACCGAGCCATCGCCGAGCATGAATTGCGAACCACCAATGTGCAGGCTGCTGAAGTCATCAAAGTGAGCAGACGGATCGTTCGGCACGTGATCCGCTGACCCAAGCACTCTCTGAAACGCTTCTTCGCCTTCAGCCACCAGGCCCGGCCATGTTGAGAACCATCCAAGATTTGTATCGGTTCGCCGCTCGCCAACCATGTAAGTGTTGGTGGTGCCATCCGTGATGTCTCGAATACGAACCTTGCTGTTGTGGTAAAAGACACCATCGCCTTTACACTGGCCAGTTGACAATACAGGAGTAGTGCCTGCGGGATTTTCGCAGCCGTCAAGTTCCTGAGTACCGAATGCACCAATGTAGTTTGCCGATGGCAGTTCCGCCAAAACAGTTCCCGGGCTTCCTTCCTGTTTGATATTCCATTTGTCCGGCTTGGGGTCGGATGGGCACTGCATTGCTGGCAGAATGTTGTCAATGAAGGGCAGATTGGCCGGATCATGAATCGCAATGCTTGCATTGAATTTTGAATACAGCGGAGCCTGATCCAGAAACGGTAGAATCATGGTGCACCAGCCAGCGCCATTCAGTCCGTCGTGAGCGTTCGGAATGCGATTGTTAACAGCGATCCACCCTGACGGAAAGCATGTGTGCACGTCGTGGTAATTGTGAAGCGCCAGTCCCAGTTGCTTCATGTTGTTCTTGCACTGGGTTCTGCGAGCAGCTTCGCGAGCCTGCTGGACGGCGGGAAGTAGCAACGCGATCAAAATAGCGATAATCGCAATAACCACAAGTAATTCTATCAGCGTAAATCCGCGATTTCGCGGAAGGCGTTGGGGGCGTTTCATGAGTGCAAACCTGTCGGAAAATAGATGACGAATAAATGCAGATTGGTTCGGCCGCAAAGAATGTGGGCCGTGATATGAAGCTTTGAGAGCCTGTTTTAACAACGATCGCTGATGTCGGTTGGCCGTTTCACCAATGACGCGAGTCGATCGTTCGAGCGAAATACCCATAAATGTCTGACGACATTCAGGCGCAGTTTGCGTTGAACACACGGAATCCATGAACGTCTGCAGCAATGCAAAGGCTCACAACTCACTGCGAATTCCACGACGACAACTTCACGAAGCGTTTTGGCGGCACGGGGCCGCAATTACGCACGTTGGGCGAGCTCGAAACAGTCAGGCTGACTGAGGTGGTCCGCGAGGCTGCGCGGCAGCTACGGTGCCTGCGATGGCCGTATCGGAAGATAGGGAAATCGTTTCCAGAACGATGTCGGCCTCAACCGGAAGCCCAATCAAAACCGGGCACGTGGGCGAATGGGCTAACTGAGAACACACTGCACAATTGTGTTCGTCATGGGGTGGAGGATTCTCACCCGAGTTTGGCTCGTCTTCCTGCGATGCTGTTGTGGTGTGAGTCAGGAGATGCGTGCAACCGGCCGGACACTTACCGAAACGCTGTTTCGGTGAGGCAGGCTTGTTCGACTGCGACTTCGCAGAACTCGAACAGCAACTTATCGAGTGGCAGCCATCACATTCCTGATGCAGGTGAACTGCCTGCCCCACTAACAGGACACATATCGCCAGCATCGCGGAAACGCGACCTGTTGATACCAGCCATTTTGAGTGGAAAAAGAAACGCATATCTGACTGCAACTAGAAAACTCGCGTTGATGTACGAAAAGATTGCGTAAGTCTAGGCCCGAGTTATCGGAAAAATCAACGGTGCATCGCCTACTACAGCAATCATTCACAACCACATAACTTACGCCTCGTTAATGGGATGTGTTGGGCGAAAACGCTCGAACAACTCAGCGCCCACCGAACATTGGGGATGAAAGTAAGTAGAGCCCGATCGGGAAGTTTCCGCAGTTATGCATTAACGGCCACTGAAAATGTAACTGGTTTCAGTAACGGATTGATGCCCCTAAGTCGACGTGCCTGCACGTTTTAGACTACATCGAAGATCGCCATAACGCGGCACATTTTCGTGTTGCAAAGTGCCTGAATTCAGCGCGATCCAAGTCAAACGTGAGTTGTCTGGTCAAGAAGATCGATTGGAACATCTCAGAAAACTGTCCACGCAGATACTTGCTGATTCGAAGGCTGTGTGAAGTCTTACGCCATGTTCCCCATCAGGAAAACTCAACAGCATATGACAATTGGCGATGGCTGGATTTCCACCGAAATTGATTATGCAAGACTGTCGGAACTTGGGGGATTACCAGCCTACAGCGATGTTCAAAAGTTTACGGAACGCCTCTTCCTGTTTGCCTGCAGCCAAAAATATTGGAATCACCCCGCAGTTTAACCCCCGTCGGACACTGATCAAACATGCATTAGCGCCGTTAGATGACGAATTATTTTCAAGGAAAATCTGTAAAAAATAGACTCTTTTGGATTCTACGCTAGAAAAATATTCATTTGGGGAAGCTCGGCATCCGGAAATCTGCGAGTATTTTGATGATGTCCCTGAATACATTTGCGAGAAGACTGTCGTTCTTCGCACGTTAAACACAGTTGGGGCAGAGTTTCATCCCCCCACTTATCCCGTCCGGAAAATGAGTGATGGAAAACGACATGCAATTACAGCCTGCTGTCGCAGTCAAGCACTTAAAAATCTGGATAGTTCTGGAGATTCACAGATGAGAGATTCGGCGCTTCTGGAAGTTGATGCAGTTTTAGATGTGGGGACTGAAGTGACGGATGCTGAAACACTGGAAGAAATACCTCGATGCGTGTACGTGATCGATGATGAGATTCAGGTGCTGGAAGTCATTGAAATGCAGTTACTGGCTGCTGGCTACACCGTTCAAGCCTTCTCGCGAGCGGCGGGGTTTCTGGCAGTGGCGGATGAACTTCCAGCTGGAATAGTGATTTCGGATCAGCGCATGCCCGAAATGGATGGGTTGCATCTTCAGGTTCAACTGCAAAACTGGGCGCAAAAATTTCCGCTGATCATTTTGTCGGGCTATCCCGACACGCGAGTTGCTGTTCAGGCGATGAAGCAGGGTGCCGTGTCGGTTTTAGATAAACCGTACAACAAAGAACAGCTATTGAATTCCATCGAAGAAGCCTTTGTCACACTGGATCGGTCGGCAATTGACGAAGGCCGACTTCCGCCGTTCCTGATGAATGGCTCTTTCTACAAAGACAGACTTTCCGGGCGAGAATCTCAGGTAATTGCCTTGGTCTACGCAGGCAAGACGAACAAATCGATAGGGATTACTCTAGGGATCAGCATCAAGACCGTTGAAAAACATCGCGGCAAGGCCATGAAAAAGATGGAAGTCAACAGTCTTGCTGAGCTTGTCAGGTTAATCGATCGAGAACGCGGCCAGCACTGATTGCTGCAGTCAGCTTAAAACTCAACATGCATCCGCCGCACCGAGTCGTCTGCGCAGATTCGGCTGGGGTGAATGTTCCTATGAAGGCCGTACGGCCCCATCGGTCGCACGTCATGCCGTGGCCCCCGAAGGTGCAGGCCACATCCATTTCCAGGAATTCTCTGTTAGCGGTCGCCGATGGTGGGCAACTGCAATTCGATATCGCGGCCCTCGCCTGACGAATCACTTGACTTGTTGACACTGGCCGCCCGAACGTGTGTCAGTTGTTTCTGGCTGATGCTTCAGACGCCTTGGAATAAAGGCATTCCAGCAAGTATTGTACCATCTATTGAGTGATTCGCGGTGTGCCAGTTTTTAGCGCGGTGAGCAATCGAAGAGTGACAAAACATGAGCCG
This sequence comes from Fuerstiella sp., assembly GCA_041689795.1. Taxonomy (GTDB): domain Bacteria; phylum Planctomycetota; class Planctomycetia; order Planctomycetales; family Planctomycetaceae; genus Fuerstiella. Next base: position 42,845 of record JBDNFN010000086.1, read on the forward strand.
ACGTTGGACAGCAGATCGTTCTGCCCTACATTTCCTTCATTCCTGTTTCTGAAATCACCGGTTGAAACGAAGTATCCTCACCACATGGCATCTTTTTTTGAGACATCACGACGCGTTGAATTCTGTGAAACTGACATGGCTGGCATAGTCCATTTCTCTAATTTTTATCGCTGGATGGAACAGGTCGAACACGAATTTTTCCGGTCGGAAGGGCTGACAATTGTGAATCATCAGCCCGACGGCTCAGTTGTCGGCTGGCCTCGAGTTTCGGCCACCTGCCGCTACGAATCTCCGGCACGCTACGAGGAAATCATCGATGTGCGGCTAACGGTTCAACGCATTGGCGTCAAATCCATTACGTATGATGTTCGATTCAGTCGGCTCGGATTACCGGTTGCCAACGGATCAATGAAGACTGTGTGTTGCGTTATGGAGTCGGATAAAGCTTTGCGATCAATTGAGATTCCCGCCGAATACCTGGCGAAGATTGAAGAATTTCAGCCGGGCAAGTAACGTATGAAGCAGCAGATTTGTTTCACCTTCCCCGAATGCTCAGTTTCTTGACGCTATGACGCTTGAGTCCCCTTTATCCATGGGACTTGCGAAACATCCGACTGCGGCCATCACTTATCTTCTGGAAGTACGTAACATGACAATCGTTCTGAAGATGACTGACGTAAGTCGCACTTTCTCCGGAGCGGCCGGTGAGCTGACGATTCTGGAAAGCGTCAATCTGACTCTGTCGTCCGGAGACGCCGTGGCATTGCGAGGACCATCAGGCTGCGGCAAAAGTACATTGCTACATCTGGCCGGAACGCTGGATCAGCCAACTTCGGGCATCATTACCATCCTGAACGAAAACCCGTGGCTGCTTTCTGCTAATCGCCTGGCGGCATTTCGAAATCAGCACATTGGTTTCATCTTTCAGGAACACCAACTGCTTCCTCAGTGCAGCGTAATTGAAAACGTTCTGTTGCCGACGCTGGCTGGCTTTGACAGCAACCGCAAGGAACTTGCGGTTCGTGCTGAAGATCTTCTGGTTCAGGTCGGACTGCAGGATCGCCGCACCCATCGGCCCGCCGCACTTTCCGGTGGCGAACGGCAGCGAGTTGCCGTGTGCCGAGCCCTGATCCATCAGCCTTCGCTGTTATTGACCGACGAACCAACGGGTAATCTGGATCCGAAAACGGGCGAAACCATTGGCCAGCTACTGCTCAGAATGGCGGCCGAACACGATGCGGCTTTGCTGTGTGTGACTCACAGCGATGAACTGGCCAGCCACTTTCCGTATGTGATTCAGCTCGAAAACCGCCGAGTCGACTTTATCGCCAGCGGAGCCGCTGTTTAGCGTTACCGTTTCCGTTGCTATTCGGAACCACCTGCGAACGGGCTCCCAGTGGCTAGCTGCCGAGTTTTCCGCAACAGTTTGAGGGAATGCTGCGATTTAGGCGTTTTTGTGAAGCTACCAGTGATTCGGGCCGTTTCCGAGCGTTTTTTGAAGAAACGCCAGTGTTTGCGTAAATCCCCGCAACCAGCGAAAAACGCCGAAGTTGCCCACGCGGCCTTTCCCCAGATACCCGATTTTATTAGATTCCCCAAAACTAACTTGCGCCCACAGTTCTAATTTGCGGAATTTTGTGCCGCACGATTGGTCCGGGAAACAGGTAATCCGCTAGGCGAGATGATTCGCCGTTTACGGAGAACGGTCGGCTTTCGGAGAAGGGATTCTGGATTATGGCGTTTGAACCACAACGGTTTATTCACGCTGCAAACATTCGCTTAGATGTTCCGGTTAGCGTGCATCTGTCCGAACAGTTAACGGATGAGCTCAGAAATGCACTGGAAGATGCAACTCTGACGTCGTTCGATTCTGTTATTGAACATTGCATCGCCCGGCAGGTCGATTACCTGTTGCTGTCCGGCAATGTTTTTCTGGAGGCTGAACGCAGCCTGCGAGCTCGATTGACGCTGCTGAACGGCTTTCGTCGCCTGCAGGCCAAACACATTCCTGTATTCGTTTTGCCCGGAGATGCTGATCCGCCGGAAGCATGGAGATCGATCCCTGAACTGCCGGAGAACGTTACGGTCTGTTTCAGTTCCAATCCCGAACCGGAGGTTCTGACGCGCAGCGAGCGAGTAATCACAACCGTATCAGCATCGATGTGGTATGGCGAAACAGACGCATTTGGCATTCGTGTTATTGGGCGAGGTCTGGATGGCATCGAGCCGTTTCGCATTGGCATTGTGAGCCGCGCAAAGTACGAAGAATCACGCCGCATGGCGTCGCTGTCTTCTTCGAATGAAGAAGATTTCTTAAGCGTTTCGGCCGATGCCCACGAAACAACTTCCGGCAACGATGAGGTGGTGCCTGTTGACGGCGTAAGTAACGCACCAATTCGACATTCACGTACGGAAACGACAGCCGAATACGAAGCCGGTTTTCGCAACTACATCGAACAGCTGATGATTGAAGGTCGACTCAGCTACGTGGCCTACATGGGCGATCTTGATCGGTTGACCATTACACTGGAACCAGGCAAAGTGCATTGCCCGGGAACTACGCAGCCTCGCAGCCAGATGGAAGCGGTCAGCGGAGTTTGTTCGTTGGTACATATTGACGCCGCTGGAAAAATCACCATCGAAGAATTCAATACCAGCGCCGTGGATTGGAAAAACATCGACCTGAATGTAGAAGCCAATTCAACGCTCAACAATTCGTTACAGAAAATGAAAACGCTGTTGCTGGCTCAGCCACGTCACAAATCAGACCGCATCTGGTCTGTTTGCTGGACACTGCGAGGCCCGTTGCCTGTGCTGCACGACTTCATTGAAGAAGACCTGGAACTGGCAGTCGCCGTTGAATTGGAAGAACTGGAAACCGCGGGGCAGAAAATTCGTCTGGTGCATCAGGTTCGTACTTTGCCGGACCTGTGGGAGGTTCCTGAAAAGGAGTCTCTGGGTCAGCAGTATGCGGACCTGATTACGGAAGATGCCATTGTTTCTCGCCGGCGTTTGATGGGCTTTGTGCGTCAGGAAAAGAACCTGACCGAAGGCTGGAAACAGCGATTCGAAGCATTGGTGGCCGGTGTTGACCGCGAACGAATTCTGGCTCGTATGCGAATCGATGGTGCCGAATGGTTTGTCGCCGACCTGCAAATGCTACTTCCCGACCTGGATGACTTTGATGAAGATATTCTGAAGGACGAACCGCTCGAAGGTTATGGGCTGACGGGTGACGAGGACGACGACGCGGATGATGATTCTGATGGCGGCGTCACCACAAGTTCTGCAGCGCATGCGGAGGCGAATGATGAGGTCGAAGATGAAGACTACGACGACGTTGATGACGATGACGATGACGATGACGATGACGATGAAACCGACTGATTTTTTGCCGGGGCTTTGTTCCGGAGGCAGCCACAGTGCTTCGCCTTTGGATGCAGCCTTTTGCAAATGCTGATCGGGTTCAAATAGGTCAAAAACTGAATGCAGCGAGCCAGGATGCTCTTATGAAAATCACGGAAATTGATATCGACAGGTTTCGCATCTGGCGAAGTTTGTTGCTGAAGCTGAATCCCACGGGGCTCAATGTAATTTACGGCCCTAACGAAGCGGGTAAGACCACATTGATGCGCTTTGTTCAATCCGTGCTTTACGGGTTTGAACCGTTGCTGGAAGAGCCTGCATGGCACCGTCCTGAAGATGATGTTCCGTGGCGAGGATCAATACGCTGTGATCATGGTGGTCGCACATGGCGTGTCACACGGAAGGCTCAGGATGCGGCTCGCGGGCAGGTGCGAATCTCTGGAGCTCCGGATGACATCACCAAAGAGGATGCTTTGACTCTGCTGCTGTCAGATACTGACGAACACGTCTTTACCGATGTCTTTGCCGTAGGTGTGCGTGAACTGCAGCAGTTGTCAACGCTCGGCAGTAACCAGGTGGCCGAATACATTTACGGTCTTTCTCTGGGACCGATGGGACGGCAGCTGCTGGATGCATCCGGCAACATTAAAGAGCGTCGTGACGCGCTGTTTTCGAACGCTGGTCGAGAAGGCCAGTTGCCGGATCTGTTTGACCGCTATTCGGAACTAACTGTTTCTCAACAGCGCAAGGGAGAAGCTCGCGAACAGCATGCGCGGCTTGTGCGACGTCGGCAGGAATTAAACGGTTCTTTGAAGACGCTGCAGACTCGCGAAGATCAG
>JBDNFN010000087.1:0-3051 GCA_041689795.1 Fuerstiella sp.
GCAAATTCGATTTTAAAGACCGCAACCCGCTATGGAGTGTGTCGCGGTCCGTTGCCGTGGACAGAAGCGACACGGCGCTAGCAGCCGTCGTCGCACCGTTACTCCAAATCAGTAGCGACTTGCTGCTAATCGATCCCTATTTCTCGAGTGCCTATCGCCACTGCGCGACCCTGCGGTGCATGCTGGCGGCAGCTTTGGAAGGTGGAGGCAAATTGGGGCGTGTCGAGGTACACACAAAGACGGCAGCTTCGGCAGATTTGCTGGCTAACAACATTCGGCAGTTTGTATACGCAAAATACGCAAAGCTCGCTGAGTGCCCTGAGATCCACGTTTTCAAATGGGCTCAAAAGCCTTGCGGGGAACGCTTACACGATCGCTTTATTCTGTCTGATCGTGGAGGTGTTGAAATTCCGGGTGGCACAGACACCGGGGACGCCGGCCAGACCACAAATGTCCATCTTCTCGACAACAAGGCCTATCTTTTTCGCTGGAACCAATATCAGCCAGAAACCGCAGCCTTTAAACTTGTTGAATCGTTTTGTGTGCCTGCGTAAATATTCCGTATGGCAATTCGTGTTGCTCAGGAACCCCACTCACTGTGACCGTGACCATTCTGTGTGTAATCTGCCCCACTTGAAATGACAGGAAATCCCCTTTGTGCTGCGTCTGTGATGAATCAGTCGACTTACATTTTCTCCTTCACGGCAGGTGGGCTTCTGGTGACAGAATCCATCATGGTGGCTGAGGTTCTGGAAAGCTGTGGGGATTGGGACGAGGCGATCCGGAAAATTCGAGACAACAACCTGCTGCAGTCACGGACCACAAGCACGGCGACCAGAAAGCTGCGGGAAATTCATCCTCGGCTGGAAACGCTAACCGCCGCTCAGTTGCAGTTGCTGGTCCATGGCGGACGTTCGGAACAACTGGCCATGCTGTGGCTGGCGGTCTGTAAGCGTTACGCCTTTCTGGCCGAGTTTGCTCGAATGGTGGTTCGGGAAATGTATCTGTCGATGCGGCCCTGTCTGGCCGATCTGCATTTCGACGACTTTCTGGAAACGCAGACCGTGTGGCATGCTGAGATCGAACATTTAACCCCCAACACAAGACAGAAAATCCGCACCGTGGCCATGCGAATGTTAAGAGAAGCCGAAATCACAACCGAGAACGCTGTTATTGAACCCGCTTTGCTGTCTCATGATGTGGCCGAAGCCATTGCGTCTGACAACCGCGAATGGTTTCTGATTTTTCCGATTGCGATTTCCGACATCCCAGGAGCAGCGAAATGAACCGATCTCTGGAAACAGCTTCCATGTCAGAACGGTTTGACCACCTGCTGGCATTACTAAGCGGCAAGCGATTTTTGAATCGCGAAGGTCTCAACAACGAAGTTCCGTTTTTCATCTGTCCTTACGCAGCCACAGAAGCCGTGGAAATGGCGGGGCTGCAACAGCAGCTGATCAGTCGTCTAAAGCAAAACGGAATACAGCCGCTGCATGTGGACCTTTACGATCTGGCGATAAAAATCCTGAAGCAGAAAGGCGACTGGGACTTTTTTCTGCAGGAAGAAGCCAGCATTGGCAAAGAAAAATTAAAAGAAGAATTGCAGGGCCTGCTGGATACAGAAACGACGCTTGTGCCGGCAATCGCCGATCGCATGCAGGCGGCTGCAGAATTTCAGTTACTGATTCTGACCGGAGTGGGCGAAGTGTTTCCGTACATTCGTTCACACAACGTGCTGAACAACCTGCAGAAGGTTGCGGAGAACCAACCCACGCTGCTGTTCTTTCCGGGCGAGTACAAGCAAACCCTGGAAAGCGGGGCCGAACTGAACTTGTTCGGCCGGCTACACGACGACAAATACTATCGAGCCTTCAACGTGTTTGAACGAGAACCCTGACCCCGACTGTTTTCTGGATACGCCAACCGCCGGACGCCAACCGCCGGATACGCCATCTGCAGAAAACGACGGCCGCCAACACCAGCCTCAAACTTCCCTTCGTGATTCATCAGCCCACCATCCAGTTGTCTTCACAGAAACTATCATGACTGCCACTCAACTGAATTCCATTTTTGCTAAGCCCGTCGATCGCGATATTGAAGGCGTCATCAAAGCCGATGCCAACAATGCCCTGAAAACGGAAGTGGAAGAATACGTCATCACGGGCGAACTGGAATCGCGGCTGGTTTCGTTTCTGGATGCCTACAACAACTACAGCAATGCCAACGGAGTATGGATTTCTGGATTCTTCGGGTCTGGTAAATCTCACCTGTTAAAGATGCTGGCGTTGCTGCTGGAAAAGCGGCCAATCGAAGACTGCGACATTGCCTCGCAGTTTGCGGAAAAGTGCGATGCGGCCAGTAACCCGATTTTAAAAGCCAGCTTAACGAAAGCCATTAACATCCCGTCGCAAAGCATTCTGTTCAACATCGACCAGAAAGCCGACGTTATCAGTAAGACGCAGCTGGACGCGCTGCTGGCCGTCTTTGTGAAGGTGTTTGACGAACACTGCGGCTATTATGGCAAGCAGGCTTACATCGCTCATTTCGAACGCAAGCTGGATGAAGACGGACTGTTTGACAAATTCCAGGCGGCGTTTGAAGCAACGGCTGGCATGTCGTGGGACGAAGGACGCAAGCGAATCACACGCATGTCCGACCACATCGATACTGCTCACAAACAGGTCACCGGGGCTTCTCAGACCGGCGTGATGGATGCTCACCGGCAGGACTACCGCCTGTCGATTGAAGACTTTGCCATTAACGTCAGGCATTACATTGACAGCAAGCCGAAAGGCTTTCGGCTGAACTTCTTTGTGGACGAAGTTGGCCAGTACATTGCCGACAACGTCAAGCTGATGACCAACCTGCAGACCATTGCCGAAAGCCTGGCCACCCGTTGCAACGGTCAGGCATGGGTGATTGTCACGGCTCAGGAAGACATGAGCAACGTGATTGGCGAAATGACGAAAGCGGAAGGCAACGACTTCAGCAAAATTCAGGCTCGCTTTAAAGAACGCATGAAGCTGTCCAGCACAGACGTGGCGGAAGTGA
>JBDNFN010000088.1:0-13255 GCA_041689795.1 Fuerstiella sp.
AAGCCAGCCGATCTCTCCCCCATCCCACCCACCACAAACAGAATGACGATGCGACTCGGTATCATGACGGTGTCGCGACTCAAGCGATCAACGTCAGCGGTGGCCGGTCAGTTCTTCAAACAAGATTAGCAGCACCCGTTCTGGATGCCACGGCAGCAGAATAATTCGGTTTCTGGCGACAAGGTCAATGATGGTAGCGATTCAAACAGTCGGAAAACTGCTCGGTGGTTTGTCTGCCGCAATTCTGTTTCTGACCATTGCGGCCGTTCCCTGGATGCTGGGTGGCGTGATTCCCCTGGCGCGACTGACTCTGCTGGCCGGAGCCCTAGCCGCCGCTGCGTTGTCTCTGGTTTCCGCATTACTTCAGCGCAAGCCACCACACGCTCTGCCGCTGCTGGCTCTGCCGCTCGTGGGTCTGGCGCTGCTAGGAAGCTGGCAACTGCGAACGCTCGCAACGCATCCAATGTATTCCATGAAGCACACTGTTGGTTCTCTAGACGATGCTCAGATCCCGGACACAGCGACCACGGCCTCGCTGCTGGAAGCTGACACACGTACAACCATCGCGACGTTACTGGCACTGGCGCTTATCGCGACGACTGCGTTTGACCGCGTCCGCACTCCGCGCAGCCTGATGTGGGGCAGCCTGATTTTCATCGTCAACGGTATTGGGGCTACCACAATCGGCCTCACGCAGTTGTTCCAGCAACAGGGATTTTCGCTAAACAAAGAATGGGCCCTCGGCCTAAACCAGGGCAGTGGAGCAGCGGCCTTCGCCACCTTCATCAACCCCAACAACGCCGCCGGATGGCTGTGCCTGGGCTTTGCCTGTGCGGTCGGCTGGATGAGTTTTCATCTGGCAAAGTCGGGGGTTGACGGCAAACCGCAGTTCGGAAAGCTGAACATTCCTATCTGGGAAGACACGTTACGACGTTCGATGCAGTTCATTTCGGACCTCAGCACATGGCATATCCTGACAATTATCGCTGTTGCATTCCTTGGTGCCGGAGTGGCCGCCACACAGTCGCGCGGCGGCATTTTGGCGGCGGTCATTGGAGTGACGATTGCCGCCAGCATCAAATCATCATTGAAAAGACTTCCCGTTGTACTGTTGCTGATCGCCATCTGCGGAGGCGGCGTGTATGGCCTGCTGCACTGGCTGGAACTCGACAAAGGCATAGTGGGCGAGCTGGAAACGCTCAAAGACCTTGACGAGGCAGCCGGAACGCGGCCTCAGCACTGGCTGGATTCGCTGCATGTCGTGCTCGACTTTCCACTGACCGGTACGGGACTCGGCAGTTACCGCTTTGCAACGTTGCCCTATCGATCCTTTACGGGAACGACCTGGTTCAGGAATGCGGACAACCAATTTGTGGACATGCTGATTGAAGGCGGCATCAGCGGCCTGACGCTGTTCGTCAGCATCGGACTGATTGGGCTGTTCACCGGATTTGCCGGCTGGAAAGAACAGAAGACGCGCAGTATTGCGAAGTCTGCCACGGCCCCGCGCGTATCACGGCGAATGCTGGGAGCGATCGGTTCCGTCGCAGTCCTCAGCACGCTGACTCAGGCCGTGTCCGGTTTCTTTGACTACGGTGTCGGCATGCCTGCAGCCAGTTGTCTGCTGGTCGCAATTCTTTCCGCTTGCAGTGGTTTTCTGGCGGCATCTGTTTCCGTGCCGTCACCGCGCCGATCCGCATCCCTGGCGTGTTACCCGCTGCTGGCGATTGGAATGCAGTCAGGCCTGATCGTTGCCGCCGGTGCGTTTTTACAGGATCAGTGGGCGGCCGTTGAAATCGACAAATCGGTCGTGGACGGACATCGTGTCCTGATGAAACCAGTTGAACCAGACAAACTGGATCAAGTGGAATCGTTGATGCAAACGCTTGAACAACGACTCAGCGCACGTCCTGATGATGCGGAAGGTATGAGAACGCTGACCCGACTGGCAGACGCAGACTTCCGCTGGAAAGTGGTGCTGGCTGCAAAAGGTGACGCAGCACGTGAGGCCCCGGGATTTGGCATGCTGTGGGAACGCACGACGCTGAATCAAATCATGGGATCGCTGGCAGAACTACATTTATCAGACCCGGCTCTGGCTGCCAGCTTAAGAGACCAACTGACGCAATTATCAGATGCAGGAGGCCTGCCGGAGCTGTTTCAAAAAACACAGACGCAATATCCGCTGATGCCACAGATTGCCGAAACCCGCTGCTCAATTGCCGTGCTGCAGAACGACATGCCCGCCTTTGAAAGGCAGGCCCGACATGCCATGTTTGTTCAACCGGCGAATGCCGGTGCCGCCATGACACTGGGAACCCTGGCCCTGCAGTGCCAACAGCCTCTGCTGGCTCAGCAGCTTTGGCAAACCAGCCTAAAGTATTCCGAAGAATTTCGCCCGGCCATGCTTGTGTCCGCGTTACGGCACTGGTCCTCTGAAGAAACAATGGAACTGTTCGGGCCCAAAACTTACTCCGAATGCGTGCAGGCCGCCCGCAACTCACGCGACCGCCAACAACAAAGCGAATTATGGCAGCGCGCTGAAAACATCTGGAACGCTCTAATAGAAAGTCAGGACGAACACACCAATTCGCTGCGTGCCGCTCACCTGATTGCGACCAATCGAGCTGACGAGGCTGTGAAGTGGCTGGAACAGTGCATGAAGGCCGAAGGTGACAATCTGATTTTGAGTCGTGATCTAGCCAGACTGCTCGAAAAACAGCAGCACTATCGCGCGTCACTCGACCAATGGTATCGCATTCAGTTTCTGGTGCCGGGCGATTCCGAAGCAGAAACGGCAATCACGCGAATCATGAATCTGAAGTAAAAACGACGACCGCTGGGCGGTCATCTTCAAGGCTGCAAATACGCTGATGCACGACTATGCCACGCACGCTGGCCGCACCGTGCAGAACGCACCGTGCAGAACACACCGACAATAGTCGACATACAGCTGCAACAGCCCCTCAATCACACCGGCCGGAAGTGAATCTCTAACGTACCGTGCCACTCACAGACGAACACGTCGACACCCGTGCTGCGGCGATCAGTGGCTTGATCTTTTCTTCCAGCACGGCCGCCTGATTCTCCGCGTCTTCGATCGAAAGTCCCGGCTTCACGCCCGGTCGCTTGTGCCCCACGTGATTTAGCCAGGCATCATGCAGCAGGCCTTCTTTCTGCTTCAGAAGTTGTTGCAACTCTGGCGCAGGTTCTTCCCATGTTTCAACGCCCCATGCTTTAAGAATCGCCATGGCCATGATGCGGTGGCCCGTCTGATCCATATGAACTCCATCTGCAGCGACGTGAAACTCCGGATCCCTGCGACGTTCTTCCGTCAGAAATCCGATGAGCGGCGTGTACACATCGACCACCATGTCAGCAAGGTCCGACTGCTGCATGATCCATTGACCGTAACGTTTAATAACGCTGTCATAGTCTTCATAGATTGCGAACCATGCATATTTTTCTGCGCCGGCTGCCAGCAGTTTTCCAGGCGAACTTTTCAGTGGTACCGGATCAAACGGTGGAGGCGTCACCAGCACAATCTTCGCTCCTGCCGCATGTACTTTTTCAACAAGCCGGCGAATGCCCGCCTGGTAAGCCAAAAAACGTGGTTCGCTGAATGGATGATAGATTCCGTCGTTCATGCCGTAGCAGGCGACCACTACATCCGGTTTCACTTTTTCCAGAGCACGATCAAGTCGCTCATGAACATCAGGCCGGGGAAATGGATGATCAGGCTCAGACAACCCCGTGCAGGTTTCGCTGGGCAGTCCGATGTTGATAAATTCCGGCCGCTGCACAATACCCTGAAGACGCAGTTGAGTTTCGATATCCGCTACGTAGAAACCGGCGTTGGTGATGGAATCGCCAAGAAACAGAATACGTTTGGCCTGCAGCGGAAAAGCGTCATCAGCAAATAGTGGAGTGGCCAGCAGGCAGGCGATCGACAGCAGTACAGGATAGAGGCGTGTGTTCATAAAATCTCACAGAGGCGGGAAGTGAAACGATTGTTCCTAAGGCAGAAGCATTACACTGCCAATGACAGGGTGTCACCATGCTTATGATCGCCAAACGAATTCCGCGACTCAAGCGAACCGGGAATTCCGCGCAGCTAGCTCGTGAAAAATGGGTGGCCAAAACAGCGAGTCGAAAGCCTGCCGTGGACTTTCCGGGAACACTAGGCCTGCTTCCTGTGGTTGAGCGTATGAATTCAGGAGAGGGCACCGCCGAACCACAAAAGCCCGCTAATTTAGGGTGAAATCTGAGGGCCACTGTTGACAGACAGACCGGCATTCGGGACGTACGAATTCCCCAGAGTGTGCAGGTAGCGGGCAAAACAAACGGCATTCGCCAGACGCCGCCCAGCGCGGCCTTTCTGACTTAATTTGGGCGGATGCAGGTTCAGTGCTTCCAGAACTTTGTCCAGCGTGCGCGCCCCATTCTGCAGGTTCACGCACTTCATGGTGACGGACGGAACAAAGTCTGCTCCGACGGCAGATAGCAGCCGCAGCGTGCTTTCCTTAAACACAGCCAGCGTGTCAGTCGGCTTCAGAAACGTCTTCCACGATTCGCAGAATTCACCTGGTGAAACGGCACTAGCAAAGTCGCCAGCGCTCAGTTCAAGATGCTGCAGAAATTCCGTTGACAGATCCAGATCGGTCTGGATGGCAATTTCAAATCTCTCGCCGGTCCCCAAACGTTCGGCGACCCAGTAAATCGGACGCCGATGTTTCTGACGAACTCCGTCAGAACGCTGCGCAGATTCGCCATAAGCCACCACCACGTTATCCAGATCGTTGATCACAGCCGTGGGTATATTTTCAGGAGGACGCGGCGGGCGTTTGCGCAGTCGCAGCTGTTTCGCATTATGAGGGAACTCAATCTGTGAATCGACCATCGTGTCAAAAGCACGCAGCAGCAGGTCAAACCCCAATGTATCGGGCTCCAGTGATCGCAACGCGTCGACAGTCGCTTCCAGCGTCGACAAAGCCGAATCCGTCGGTTCTTTTCGAATGCGATAGTTGCTGGGCTCAGCCGGATCCAGTCGAAACCGAGGCAGAGTCTGCAGAACGGATATCTGCTGCATGAAGGTCTTCGCGTGATGCCAGGTGCCGTCGAGAATCACCAATTGCTCCGGTCGTTCGGCGGCCGGCACATCCGAAAGCAGCCGAGCTTCCGGTCCCGGAAATAGCACACCCGTGTTTTGATGAAAGGGCAGTTCTCTGTGAGCCAGCTTTGATGTCTGGTCGACAATTAAGGTCGAATTCCGCAAAGCCTGTTTTACAATCCGAGCAGTATTGAACGCATGAAATCGTTCTTTTACGTGCTGCAGAATCAGGATATGCGTTCGATTGTCAATCGACGGAATCGCGTGACAGAAACATGACGCGACGGGACGAAAGCACACGTAACATCGCTGCCGATAAGCATTGGTTTCGGTTTCGGTCCGCAGGTGCACAGGATTCGCTTCTAAAATTCAAAAAACTAACGTTAGACGATTTGCCCTGAAATCTCAAAGCACTGCGAATCCGGGCCAGCCGTTTCCACCAGCGGAAGCAAACAGTCAGCTGCAAACCGATTCCACCACAGCAAAGCGTTTTACAAAATAACGTAGCGAAACTCAGGTAAAGTTTCGGCCGCTGAAACCACAGAACAAGGCCGATAGTCCTCACGACGTTCGCTACGACTGACCGCACCTGTTTGTACATAGATGACCACGGAAGAGACTCAGCCGCACACAAGAACTGTGCTGAGAACAATTCCTTTACATAAAACGCTTGGATTCAAACCTGACCGGTCTCAAGTCGCGTTCATGCAATGTGGAAGTCATGCCGACGCGGCGGGCAATCCCGTTTGACAGCCCGCTGCTGTCAAGCACCGCCGCATGCACAACCTTCACCACCCCTTAAGATCATGCGTGCCGATGTAGCGAGCAGCATCGCCCGTGAGTTACGCGTTTCTACAGAAGTCAACGAAGTCACACAGCGATATTCCAGCGTGAACGACGCCGATTTCAGGCACGTGAATTAAGGCATAAGCTGTACTAAGTGTAGTCAAACCAGGCTAAACATCGGCCTGAAAACTTCACTGTTCCACGTGTGCAAAACAGCAAATACCGAAATCCACTGAAACCGGCTCGGCGGCGGTATGAAGCTTGCTACTGTCAGCGGGAGGCTATTGTTCTTGAAAGCCTTATAACTGAACCGAACGTGGATGAATCCGAGACGTGTACTCGTCACGTGTGTCGACCAGCCAGGCTTTCGGTAAAGGAGTGAAAATGTCTCGTCACACAATTACTGAGCCTCCCGGCACCCGCATTTTTTCTCGTGGATTCACGGTGATAGAACTGTTGGTTGTGATGGCCGTTATCGCGATTCTACTGGCGTTGCTGCGGCCCGCCGTTCAAGAGGCTCGCGAAGCAGCCCAAAGTGTGGCATCCCGAAACAACCTGAAGAAGATCGGCCAAGACCTGCTCAGTTACCATAGCCGGGCCAGGGATTTCCCGGCCGGCCTGACAAACTCAGGGCCCGAACACTCGACAATATCTGCCCCGTAACAAACGTCACGGGATGGCTGCTGCTGTTCCCACACCTAAATCGGGAAACATTAATAGCCAGCTGAATCCCAATCTGTCGTGTTCACGCAGTAGTCCTTGCGGTCGCCCAGGGGCTAAAAACGAAGCCAACTTCGTGCTGGCAAATTAGTTTAAACAAAAACCATTCCGTGAATCGCCGCACGGGGTTCAGCGTGGGCCGGACTTTCGCCTGTCCGATCGAGTCCTGCGTTGCGCTCCCGTGCTTTTTTGGTGTCCTGCATCAACGCCCGGGACGCAGGAAACGGACCGCGTCGGTCTGATCAGCCAACATTTGCCAATCCCACGCCACATATGAACGTTTACGTTTTATCGCGTACATCACTCAGCACGCCGGTCGGCGTTAAGCAAAGCGTAATTTTTTCTGCGGATTCGCTTCGGCAGACTCCGGGCAAACGAGAAAACACATCCGATTTTGCTATCATTAAAGACACGTTGTAATCCTGATATCAAACTGCAAAGTGCCATATATGCTCCATCAACGCTGCAAATTCAAAACGAACATGCTGCGTTCGTTCCGGGCAAACCAGTGTCTGCTGGTACTGATTTCTTTAGCTGCATTTTGCAACTCAGTTTCCTGGGGCGCCGAAGCTGTTCCGTTCAGTATGCCAACCCGAGGAATCTGTGCGCACCGTGGTGCGAGTGACAGCCATCCTGAAAATACGCTTGCCGCTTTTCGGGAAGCTATTTTGCTGGGCGCTCAAATGATTGAATTTGACGTCGCCGCAACGGCAGACGGCCAGTTGGTGCTGATGCATGATGCGACCATCGAACGCACGACCGATGGCAAAGGCTCTGTCAGCAATCTAACCCTGGAAGAAATTCAACAGCTGGATACTGGCAGCTGGAAGCACAAGAAATTCAAAGACGAACGCGTACCGACATTGCGACAGGCTTTAAACATGATGCCTGAAAACATCTGGCTGAATGTGCATCTCAAGGGCGGTTCCGCTCTGGCGACACAGGTCACTCAAGAAATAGTAGCAGCTGACCGACTTCACCAGTGCTTTCTGGCATGCGGTAAAGACGCGGCAGCAGCAGCCAGATCCGTTAACAAAGACATCATGATCTGCAACATGGAACGGCAGGCGAATTCTCAGCAGTACGTCGATGAAACAATCGCTCAGAAGGCCGACTTCATCCAGTTGTACGGCGGAGAATCTGTCGACGCATCACTCACGAAACAATTGCGAGACGCCGGAGTACAGATCAATTTTTGCTGTGCAAACGAAGCCGACAAGGTAAAAACTCTGTTTGACGCCGGCGTTGAATTTCCGCTGGTGGATAAAATTGGCGATATGCTGAGTGTGGCCGATGACCTGGGTGTTGAGCGGCTGACACCCGTTTATCGCAGCCGTTCGGCACAGGACGAACAACAGGTGGGGGCTATTTTTAAAGACGGAGAAGCGCAGGTCGTACCCGAGTTTACGGATCAGAATCAGTGGATTAGCCATGACCTCTGGGTTCAAACGGAGTTCGACACCGACGGCGACGGCAAACCGGATCGCATGCACGCCAGCGTAACGCGCCCCCGACAGACCGACACGCAGCGGCTGATAGTTCCCGTCATTTATGAATCGAGTCCCTATTTTTCCGGCACAGCGTCGGGAAGAAATTTCTTCTGGGATCCTCGCCAGGAACTGGGCAGTACGCCAGCCGAACATGATGACCCGCCCTCGGTGCCGTTTGTCCGACGACGCGTGGTAATTTCCAAAACGCATCTGTCGGATTGGGTGCCGCGTGGCTTTGCGGTCGTACATTCCGCATCGCCAGGAACCGGGCTGTCGCAGGGATGTCCCACAATTGGCGGCGATAACGAATCGCTGGCCCCGAAAGCCGTCATCGACTGGCTGTGTGGCCGGGCGACGGGCTTCACTACGCCGACCGGTGACCAAAAAGTCGCCGCCTATTGGTGCTCCGGCAACATCGGAATGACGGGCACTTCGTACAATGGCACCATTCCGCTGGCGGCGGCAACCACGGGAGTCGAAGGACTGAAAGCAATCATCCCAGTGGCTCCCAATACATCCTACTATCACTATTACCGTTCCAACGGCCTGGTTCGTCATCCCGGCGGCTACATCGGCGAAGATGTGGACGTGCTGTACAACTTCATAAACAGTGGTGATCCGACGAAGCGTGATTTCTGCAACTGCAATGTCCGCGACAAAGAAATGGCGGCGGGGCGTGATCGCGAAACAGGAGACTACAACAGCTTCTGGGCGGGTCGCGATTACCTGAACGATCTGGGCCCGATGAAGGCCGCTCTGCTGATGGCGCATGCCTTCAACGACTGGAACGTCATGCCCGAACACAGCGTGCGCATTTACAAGGCAGCTCAGGCCAAAGGACTTCCCGTTCAGTCCTACTTTCACCAAGGAGGCCACGGTGGCCCGCCGCCGCTGAAAATGATGAATCGCTGGTTTACTCGCTACGTTTGCGGCATCGAAAACGGAGTCGAAAACGATCCCAAAGCATGGGTGGTCCGTGAAAACGCAGACCGTCAAAAACCCACCCCTTATGCCGACTACCCGAACCCGCTGGCAACCCCAATTACCATAAAACCCGGCCGACACGACAAACAGCGCGGCGTCCTGCAGCAGCACATCGAAGAACCCCAGGGTATGGCAAAAATCGTCGACAACTTCTCGTTCGACGGAGCAACACTGGCGCAGGCCGAGCAAACGGAACATCGCCTGATGTTCGTTACGCCTCTGCTGACAAAGCCTCTGCACATGTCCGGCCTAACACGTTTTCGCACACGACTGGCCTGCAGCAAGCCGGCGGCCAATTTTTCCGTGTGGCTGGTTTCACTGCCATGGTCCACGGATTCCAAAGTCAACGTTTATGACAATATTATTACTCGAGGCTGGCCGGATCCTCAGAACAGCAAATCCGCCACCAACAGTGCGCCTCTACAGCCAGGTCAGTTTTATGACCTGAGTTTCGACCTGCAGCCGGACGATCATATCGTTCCCGCCGGTCAGCAGATTGGCCTGATGATCTTTTCCACGGATCGCGAATTTACGCTATGGCCGGAACCCGGCACCGAACTCACCATTGATCTGGATGCAACAAGTATCGACCTGCCCGTTGTCGGAGGCGAATCAGCGTTCCGCGACGCATTTGTGGAGGCCAAGCAAACGCCGTAAACGCCCACCGTTTCTGCTTACGAAAAATCATTAGTAACCTGCATCGCCACGGGACAGCATCGTTCGGTATTCGCCGGCAATGGATTGTCTATTCCTTCTGCGCAAAGCCACACAATTGATGACATTCTGGTTCGGCTGGCTTATTTTCGGCGGCGTCGTTATCTGGACGGTGCCACCCGTATTGTGGTTTGTATGGCGGCGTCTGCGAGCCGTCGCCACTGACAGTTTGCCCGATCTGCCGTCCGTTTCAATTATCGTCCCGGCGTGCAACGAAGCCGATGCCATCGAACAGTGCCTGAAGTCCCTGCTTAACCTTGATTATCCGCAGCTTGAAATCATTGCAATCAATGATCGCAGCACGGATAGCACCGGTGAAATTATGGAACGCGTGGCTGTGGCCGATGAACGCTGCAGAATCATTCACGTCACCGAATTACCCGCAGGCTGGCTTGGAAAAAACCACGCCATGCACATGGCCGCTCAACAGGCATCGGGAAAACTGCTGCTGTTCACTGACGGCGACATCATCCACGAAGCCGCCGCCCTGCGTTCGGCCGTCTGCTATTTGAACGCCCGCCGACTGCAGCATCTGTGTCTGCTGCCACGTATGCTGCCAGGCGGGTATTTCGAAAACTGTGTGGTGGCATTCTTTGGGTTTGCATTTGCGATTGGACAGCAGGTACATTTGACCGGAACCCGCTGGCCATTCGCCTATGCCGGTGTGGGTGCGTTCAACCTGATTGATGCAAAGTTCTATCACAGTTTCGGTGGGCATCAGCGACTGGCGATGGACGTCATCGACGATGCAAAGCTTGGCAAACTTGTAAAACAGCACGGCGGTCGTCAGGACTTTCTGGGAGCCCCGGACCTGCTGTCGATCCGCTGGTACAACTCATTGTGGGGAGTCATCCTGGGGCTGGAAAAAAACGGATTTGCGGCACTCGGATATTCGATACGGGCACTCGCCGTCACCACGGTGCTGTTCTTGACAACAATGGTCTGGCCGTATGTCGCCGTCGTGGTGTATCCGTGGGCTCAGTCGTCAGGATTCGCCGCCACCATTATTGTCTGGCACCTGATGTACACAATCGTCGCCATGTCGTTCGGCGGCAGCATCCTGTTGGCCCCTATGTTTCCGGTGGCGTCATGGCTGATGTCGTTTGCGTTTTGGCGATCCAGCTGGGTGACGCTGCGACAGGGTGGTGTCCGATGGCGCAATAGTTTTTATTCATTGCAGGAACTCAAGGACGGGCTCTATCGGTGAGTTGCCTCAAAACATGAGCGGTTCGTGTTTCCTAAATCGCGACCTCGATCGCCTGAGGGCTTCCAGCATTTACTGGTCGTGATCCGGCAGATCTCGGGCCAGAACGTCAGCGCGTTTCAACAAATTAACCAACCAGGCATCGATGGCGCGTCCATCATCTGTTCGACCGTTTCTCAATTCGTGATTGTTCAGCCAGCGAACGTCCTTGGCGGCCGCAAAAGCCGCGCGTCCACGCCTGCCATAGGGATCGACAACATACAATTCCACCGTGGTTTCAATGTCTGACTTTGTCGCAGCATCGAACACGGTTTCTTCCATGTGCATCCTCGCCATGCTGGATATCAGATAGTCCTGACCACGCCGAACGTTAAGCTGCCAGGCGAGTTCCCGATCCAGACACTCCCGCCACGATTCGTTTTCCAGCCGTTCAGCCGTCACAAAGCAGAAATGCTGTTGCTGGTCGTGCCAATACGCCAGCCATTGCATTTCCGGCTGTTCATTATGACGAATCATAGCGATGCTGGCTTGAAGCAGTGGCACAGTCAACCTTTCAATGGCCCTTTGAAATACACTCACATTAAAAATATGCAGCAGAGTAACTACAACGACAAAATAACGGCATTTCAAGCTGACTTGCTGCCGCAAATGTCGCATTTCGGCATCGCCAACCCTGTTTCCTGCGAGCAAACACCCGATGACTGATTCTAGTCCTCGGCGGCGGTTCGACCAATCGAACATCCTTTCACAAACCAGACAGCTATAACGGAAGGCCACACAATTCACCGACTTGCTCTGGACCATCACAAGTGGTTTGCCGGAAGCAAACTTATGGCCTCTTCGCCCCAAGGCCCGTAGAATTAAAATACTCAGCCGAATTTACGTTGATCTCATAACTTGCGGCACACTGATTCTCGCATCTCAGCCGCTTAATTTCAGCAGTCTGCGTCAAAAGCTGATCCATTTCTCACTCATTGACTGAGCATACAATGCCATTCTTTCTCAAACCATGGCCCATCGTCTTGGCCGTGCTGTGCGGCTGGGTGAACGAACACCAGCAACGGACCATCGCGTTCCAGAACGCTCAGATCGCAGTGTTGCTGGAGAAGCTCGGCCAGAAACACGTCCTGCTTGCCGACGACCAGCGTCGAGACTTGGCAGCGTCGAGACTTGGCAGCGTCGAGACTTGGCAGCGAAGGGCAGGGCACACGACCACAAATCAAAAAACAGTGATATGAAACGGACGCCAAGTCTGTCTTTGCTCGTTCAGGGCTGTGGCTACGGTTCTAAGGAAATTCTGCTGACTTGATTGTGTCGCCTCGCCACCAATTACAATCCCCTTCGATGGACGAATCGTATGCCGTCAGCACAACGCCCAGCCGATCGACAATGCCACATTGTTCAGCGGCGCAATCGACCTGCAGAATCAACGAACGCGTTTCAGACACGTGAATCAGCAGTGGACTAAAGGCAACTAACAGGTTGACGTCATCGCCAAAGGAAGACAGCGTTCAGAAGTCAATTTTGCCTCGCAGTCCAAAGGCGACCGCAGTATCAATGTCACGTGCGTCAGGAAGCAAAGTGCGTTGTTGTGCCGGCATCAGGATTTGCAAATCCGGAGTGATTCGAAAATATGGGGTCACTGCGATGTTGTAGAAGAGTTCCACAGCGTCATCGTTACCAATGGGCAGAAGCACTGGTGCCAGATTCTTTACGGGCCCTGAAGATCCGACATGTGAGTAGCCAATTCCAAAGGTGTTAAGAGGCCGTGATTTGACCGGGCTGCTACCACCAAGTCCAACGTTTGCCGACCAGCGAATCGGGCTGGGGCCGTTGTCGGCCAAACCAAGATTCGTAAACAATCCATAACTTCTCTTCGGATTTGACGGATCAACATGCAATGCCTGATCGGCAGAATAAAACAACGACCAGGAACCGGTCTGTCGCCCTGTCGTTATCACTGCTCCAACATTCGGATCGAAATAGGCCGTCGGCTGGAGATCGCTGTATGTTGCTGTGCCATTCGTTCCTGACACGAATGGCACTGCCGCGAAATTTGTTTGGGATCTGCGCAGCGTGATGACTCGCGTTGACCGCGGCAAGAATTTTTTTTTTATCGCACCGCGTTGAAAGAAATCGGAATGTTGGCTGAACGTCCTGATCGCTAAACTTCTCGGCGGCTGGACCTTTCCTGAATCGAACTGCGTAGAAACAATTGACCAGGGAAGGTCCCTGTCTTTTACGCCA
>JBDNFN010000089.1:0-8835 GCA_041689795.1 Fuerstiella sp.
TACAAAACGCGTTTAGTAAGTTCGCGGCAAGTGAAACAACTGTGTATGGCTGAGTGGTGATTACTTTATTCTAGGACGTTTCCAATGTCACAGGTCGCCTCAACGTTGCTTCTGGCTCGCATCGCGATCGCAGTCGTCTTTTTGTCCGCGCCAACGTCCACTTTTTCGGCTGAGCAGCATCCGGTACTCAGCATGCTGTCAAGAGATGAACTACCAAGAGACGGTCAGTTGATATACGACCTGATCGAGCAATGGAATGATCAGGCATCGCAGATTCTCACTGCCAAAATTTCGTATTTGAGTCTGATTACGTCGCAGGGAAATCTTCAACCCCTCTCTCCGGAGGAAGTGGAAGCCGTTTTCGAAGGTGTCGCGTTTGATAAGGATCCGCAGGTCGTATTCCGGACAAGAGTGGCTCCGAAGCTGTTTTTCAATCAATATGAAGATGAACACACTTGGCTCCAGGAATCGCTCTTCTTGAAGGACGGAGACAAAGTACGCACGGATAAGTGGCACGGTTCTCACGTTGTTGACGGGGAGCACGAAATTAAAACGGATACGGCCAATGATATTGTCAATGTCTACGACGCAGGCACATCCGGATGGGCAAAAACGGTGCTTGAGGATTTTCGATTTACTCCGCCGAAGGCTCGCTGGTTTCGGATGCTTGAAAATCAAACAAACGCAATTAGGTTACAGGTCGCTTGGACGGATGATCGCTCGGGTAGTCATCCCGACGTAGTCGTCAATCCCTTGCACGGCCAGATAGAGTCCTATGTGGAGCGGAGTGCTGATGGTTCCGTTAAACGACAAGTACAGCAGCATGATTTCGTCACCTACGCCAGTGGTGATACATTCCCGAGAGTTGTGAGAGATGTACGATATTCAGATGCTGGCGTCGTCTCTGAGTTTAAGCTGACGGTCGTCACTGGGGCTCAATTTAATTACGTCTCAACGGGCGCTGAGTTCACGATTCCGATCAGGACACAACAACAGTTGGTGGATTTTCGGGACTCGAAACAGACGAGTCCCGATTCGTTCCGCGTCAAACACACGACGGCAGATGTGACAACTGTGAGTCGACCAAAACGTCACGACAGTGACTCTGCGGATCTCATGGGTCCCAGCAAATTTAGCTTGGGGAACGTTTTGCTGTTTTTTAACGGACTCCTGCTGCTAGTGGTGGGTTTCCGAATTGTTCGACGAAGTCGCAACAAATTTCACAACTCAGACTCGAATGGTGGAGGCAACTGAAATGTTATTTCGAAATCGTAAACTCTTCTTGCGCTGCATAGGTATCCTGTCCGTGATCGCTGGGGCGGGTTGCTTGGCAGCTTCTATTTCCGCTACTGCGTTGGGGGACGTGTGCGTCGGTTCCCCAACAACGATGTCGTGTGCGAACGACGGCCCGGAAATTACGTGCGAAGATGACGGTTCGGAAGGGACGTGCCAATTGCCGTACGCGACGAATCCGTCTGGGTCTGGTGGTTGCGGTATAGAATACGAGGGTTCTTTTGAATTGGGGCCAACAGCCGAATTTCCGTCAGGGCGTTGGCTGCATACATGGAGCTGTAAACCGCAGAGTCCGGGCTGCTCAGGTCTACAGCGGCAAGGGCATGAGGGAGGCGGATGCACACCGCTGCCTGAGCCTCCACACCCGGCTTTGGAATATGCCGACCCGGAGACCTGTCTTTCAGAGGCCGGGGACACGACCATTTCGCTAAGCCAAACCAACAAGTCCTGCGCGTCGGAGGGCCAGTATTCGTACACAACTGGAAGTGACAATCAGCCGACGAGTGGAACTGGAATGAGCGATTGGACATGCCAATGCACGGGCACGATCAATGAAGAGAATCCTGCTACTTGTGAATACTTACTTTGCAGCTGTGAAGAGTGCGGCGGAGAAGAGTAAGTTTTCTTCGCGTCCACGCACTGGAGTGTGACAAAATCATGAGGATCCATATGAGTACGTGCAGTATTGCCCTGCGTCGACGGGTGCAACGTAGGTGGTCGATGTTACTAGCCTTGCTGATCGTCGGGTGTTTTGCTCGAAGGGGCCGTCTGGGCATGTGATCGTGGAACAACCAAACGTGACACACGTTTTTCTGGAAAGTGAAGTAAGGAACCGAAATTCCGGTGGTGAACAGTTGGATGTGCCATTTCGCATCAAGAACGATAGCCGTTCCTCAGTGGCAATTCGATTAGAGCATCTTAGTTGCGGCTGCTTCAACCTTCTGTATCGTGGTCGGCCATTTCTGCAGGGGGCCGAAGTTCGCTTACCAGCCGGCGAAGAAACTGTGTTTTCCATTCCGCACAGAAGCCCTGCGGGCGGATCAAAAACCTATACTGCAGACTTGTCCGTTCTCTCCGACGAGCAGGAGTCTCTTCCCGGTATTCGCCTCACATACAAGATTCAGGTCGAGCCGAACCTTGTATTTCACCCAAACAGCATCTTGCAGCAATTTGCCGCGGAAGAAACTGTGAAGAAGGCTACTGTTCTTGTGAAGCGACGAACACGGGAATCGGCTGCAGGGCCGTTGCTGGTGGATACGGTTTCAAATTTTGTCCTTCCAGCAAAGATTACCCCGCGATCGAGTGGAGCGAAGTTATTAAGTGATGGCATTTACGAAGATGAGTGGTCGGTGGAAGTGGAGCTGGAAATTCCACCATCGGGTGACACGGCCACGTTCGACGGAGCGTTGAGATTCACCGCAGCGCCGGAAGCCGCAGTTCGGTCACTCCCGATATTGTTGAAACGAGCGTATGGCCTGTTGGCCCCGGAGGTTATTCATTTTGGGCGGCTCTCGGTTGGGGACCGGCGGGCAAGAAGAATCGCGGTCACAGCGGCAGATGGTTCATCGTTTCGAATTCTACATGCGCATTGCGCGAGCGACGCAGTTTCTGTGGATTGGGCCGACAACGAATCACGCGTACAGATTCTAGATTTAGCACTCTCACCATCTCTGGAACTTGACCGATGGGAAGAGTTTCTGGAATTGACGACTTCTCATTCGCAGGCCACGCTAAAAATTCCGCTCAAAGCCGTAGTGAGGCCATGCTTGGAATCCGAGTGGCCAAGTGACGCACTCACTCCGCTAGGCAATGGCCAATGAAATCGCGTTCTTCTTTGTCCACGCCACCAATGCTTGGAGCTACGGCGCAACGTGGCTTTCAAGAACTGCACTCATGCGTACTCCGCAAATGTGGCAGATCCGGCTTCACGCTGATCGAACTGTTGGTTTCCATCAGTATCATCGCGGTGTTGATGTCGTTGATTCTGCCGGCCGTTCAGAATGCGAGGGAGGCGGCTCGGCGGACGCAGTGTTTGAATCGCGTACGAAATATTTCTCTGGCACTCACGGGATATGCGACCGCTCAGCGACGTTATCCGGCCGCCGGATATTGGGGCGGTGGGCCGGCTGCGGACAAAAACGACCCCGGACCGCATCACAACTGGGTGGTGGATATTCTGGCCTATTTGGATCGGCGGGATCTGGCGGATCGCTGGGACAAAGACCAACTGGCGATCGGTGCGACCAACGCAGAACTCACAAAAATTCATCTGAATGTGTTGGTGTGTCCGTCGGATGATTCCATCACGGGCGGTGGTGATCTGAGCTACTCCGTCAACGGCGGCATCGGCGACACCTTTTTCAATTCTGGCATCAACGACTGCGTGGCCGATCCGTTTTACTGGCCGTTGGATTTGAACGGAGACGGCGTGGCCTGTGTGCCGCCCGGAACAGGGACCGCCAGTCCCACGGATCGTGAAATCTTTAAACGCTTGGGAATTTTCTTCAGCGAAAACTGGCAGTTCCAAGGCACGCCCGGCTATCAGGGAACCGTGCGGCATCATTCTCCGGACAGTGTGACAGACGGATTGTCGAACACAATTCTGCTGGGCGAAAATGTGCGGACGGGTGCCGACGGTTCAGGACCAACGGCGAACTGGGCCAACGCTACGGGGCCGGGCAGTCGCATCTATTTCAGTCACCAGGTGTGCGTGGGAAATTCGTGTGCGGCGGGCAGTGTGGATTTTTCGAAGGCCAATTTTGGTGACCACGCCATTAACGCAGGACGTGTGCTGCCGGAAGGGCAATCACCGTTTTTGAACAGCGAACATCCGGGTGGAGCCGTGGTGGGTTTGGGTGATGGAGCTGTGCGGTTTTTGTCGCAGGACATTGATGGCAAAGTGTTATTCCAGCTGTTTACTCCGCAGGGAGATAAGTTGTTGGGCACGCCCTTGGACGCAGGAATCTTTGATGGAATCTACTGACGAACACGATCAGCCAACCACGTCGGCCGCTGTGCAACGGGAACTGTCCGTGGTGATTCCGGCGTTCAACGAACAGCGTCGGATCGCCACAGCCATCCGGGATGTGATCGACAACATGCCGCTGAGCGTGGGGGACGCGTGGGAACTGATCGTTGTGAATGATGGTAGTTCTGATGCAACGTCGTCCGTGGTGCGGAGTTTTGAAGGTCATGTCCCAGCGCTGCGACTGCTGGAACATCGCGTCAATTCTGGAAAAGGTGCGGCGGTTCGCACGGGCGTGCTGGCTGCAGCGGGTCGGGTTGTGTTGTTTGCCGATGCAGACGGAGCCACTCCGTTTTCCGCAGCAACAGAACTTCTGCAGGCTATTGATGATGGCGCAGATATCGCCATCGGAACCCGGAGTCACAGCCATGAAGTGCAGCGATCGTTTGTGAGATTGGTGATGGGGGCCGCGTTTCGCCTGGCGGTGCGAAATTTGGTACGTGTTCACGTTTCAGACACGCAGTGTGGCTTTAAGATGTTCAAACGCAATGCGGCACGTCTTCTGTTTGGCAGCAGTTGCGAAGACGGATATCTGTTTGAAGTTGAGATTCTGGGACTGGCTATTCGCCGAGGATTCACGATTCAGGAAGTTCCAGTTTGCTGGCGCGAAGTGGCTGGGTCGCGGATTAGGCTGGTGCGTGATTCGTGGAAGATGCTGACTGGTCTGCTGCGTGTGGGCCGGAATATTCGGGGGGCCTCGGCCTCTTCTGATTTAGCAGAAATCACTTCGTCAGCCAGCCACCGGCTCAGAAATGCGAACCACAATGTTGCTGGCGACGCTGATCGTGCCGTACCGCCGTTGCGCAGCGGAGCGTGACGAAATGCCCCACAAAGCTGCGGCGTTTCTTACGCCCCAACTGCTGATTCCGATCGTGGTCTGCGGCTTCGCGGCGATGCTGCGTGCATCGCTGAATGCAGATCGTCCAATCTGGTTTGATGAAGCATTCTCTTGGACTCTAGCCACTGAGTTTGGTTCCGCGGAAATCGTGGAGCGCACGGGCCGGGATGTTCATCCTCCACTGTCTTATCTGCTGCTGCGGTGTTGGATCAGCGTCTTTGGCGATTCGCTGATTGCGATGCGGTCTTTGTCGGTCACTGTGGGGACTGCGGGCGTGGCTTGGCTGGTCGGACGCGGTATGGCCGGAATGGAGAGTCCGGAGGGTGGTGGTGATGCTGCCCTTCCACGCAGCGATCTGGCGCGAAGAAAACTTGTGGGAGGCTTAATTCTGAGCGCCTTGGTCGCCAGCAGTGCGTTCCAGATTCGCTGGTCGGGCGAAGTTCGCATGTACGCTTTGTTGAGTTTGTTATTTCTGCTGGCGACGCTGTCTGCGATTCGCGCGACCTCGGGCGATGGTTACCGAAAACGATGGTGGATCGCGTTCAGTTTGAGCTGCACCGCACTGATGTATACTCATAATTACGGCACGTTTTCCGTTGTCGGGCTTTCTGCGTTTGTTGTGCTGACCGTGTTTTTTCGTTGGCGGCACGATCGTCAGGACGAATCTTGGCGAGCCATGGGATTGTGTCTGGCGGCGATTGCCGGCACCGCCGTTCTATATCTTCCGTGGCTTCCGGTGTTGCTGGCTCAAAAGGCTCAAGTGGCAGACGATTATTGGATGCAACGTTTTTCGTGGCACAGTCTGGCTGCGGCGTGGGATCATCTGTTCATTCCAGAAAATGCGTACGCCGCCATTCAGGGAACTCGCGGAGCCGTGATTCTGTCGCTGGTGGTTGTGTTGACGCTGGTGTTGCAAGTCGGCGGACGATGGGCGGATCGGCTTTGCTTCTGGCTGACGATGACTCCCATCGTACTGGCGGTGATAATTTCGAACGTCGGGTCATCCATTATCGGAGACCGCTTGTTCGTGCTGGCTCACCTGAGCGTATTGATGATGATAACCCGCGCGATGATTCGTTGGCTGGATGCAACGACAGCCGTTCTGTTGACAGCCCTTCTGATGATCGACGGCGTGTACGTTCACCGGCGATATCAGCATCAACTGAATGTGGCAGATCATCAAGGCATTCAAGCGGCCATGCAGATTGTGAATGATTCTTCAGATGATTCTATTCCGACGATCGTCTTGCAGCCCTGCGTGTATTTCAGTGCTCGCTATTATGCCACTCATCGAAATCTGGTCATGCTGTATACATTGCCGGAAAACATTCGCCACTATACTGGTTCTCCGATTCTACGTGACGGTGAATTTCATTCGATCAGTGAGCTGGCGGAACGTATCGAACCCGTCGTCTGGATCATCACTTCATCGGGTTACACGGCGGGGTATTCAGAACCTTTTCTTCCCACGGACTGGGTTCGCGATTACACAAAAACGTTTCCGGCCGTGTATGCTTTTGAAGGTGAGGTTCGGCTGTCGAAGTATCGACGGAGTTCTTCACGCGACGATATGCGTCTTCCGACACAGGACGGAAGAAAATGATAGATCAGACAATTCAGAACCCGCCGAAGCATGCTCCTCGCCGTTCGGTTCAGCTGGTTCGAATCACGCGACTGCTGGTAGTTGGTGTGTGCCTGATGATGACGCACCCAGCATTCGGCGACGAGATTCAGGAGTCTTTTCGAGACAGTCAACTGAACCAGATGGCCTTTGGAGTGGTGGGCGATCGGGCGCTCATGCAACCGTCCGCTGACGGGCTACGAATTGCCAGTACGGCGGATTCGAGAGGTAACACCGGGTTGCAAATTCCTCAGGAAATTTACGGCGATTTTCAGTTCGATGCCGAAGTTCGGCTGAACGATTTTCCGGTGCCAAAAGATGGATATGGAACCGGCGTCGCGATCCTACTGGAAGATGCGGTGAGCCATGGAGCCAGCATTCAGCTGGTTATCGTGCCTTCTGGAAAGCGAACGCTGGTTGCTCATGATTTCGTGATCGTGGCCGGCCAGCACCAGCATCGTGCGCAGACTTTTCCGATGCCTTCGGCGGAGGTTTCGCTGCGGTTGGAACGGCGAGGTTCCACGCTGCACTATTCGGTTTCCGCAGATCACGGAGTCACCTTCAACCAGCTGCATCAGACGAAGTTTGCGTCGACTCCGATCCGAGTGGCTCAGGTTTATGGCCAAGCGGGCGGTGAAAACAATGTGTACGACGTTGTGCTGCAGTCGGTGAATCTGACAGCGGATGAATTGGTGCGGCCCGGCCAGCGGCCGAAAACAGTTAACAATTCACGCCTGACGACTGTGGTTACCATTGTCTGCTTGCTAACGCTGATCGCCGTCATCATGGTTCGGCTGGTGCTGCGGAATCGTCGGCCTGCTTTCGATGAAACGACATGACCCACACGATCGAAAGCACAGAGACACCGTCCGAATTGGCCAACGCCGCCGACTACGTTCCACGTTTTTCCAAAAGCGTGGTGACAGGATGCGTCGTCTACGTTGTCAGTAGCCTGCCTGTTTTTCTGGGAGTCTGTTTAGGCTATTTTGCGTTGCGTCCGGGCCGCAACATTCCTTATGGCGAACACAGTCTACTGCTGCGTTTTGCGGCTTGGGACGGTGGCCAGTTTATGACCATTCTGGATCGTGGTTATGCGTACAACCCCGATCAGATTTCCAATGTGGCACTGTTTCCAGGCTACCCTGCACTGGCAGCGTTGTTGCAGCGGTGGTCCGGCTTCAGTAGTGCTGCCGCTTTACTTGCGGTGGCTCAAGTGAGTTTGTGTGCGGCGTTTGTTGTGTGGCACCGCTATCTGAGCGTGCGGTTCCCGAAAGACGCGAACATGGCGTTTCGCGGGCTAGTGGTGATGGCCTTGTTTCCGACCACGTTCTTTTTTCGAATGGCCTATTCCGAGTCGTTATTCGTGCTGCTAGCGGCCACGATTCTGTTAGGACTCCACCAGCGCTGGCCGATCTTGGCTGTGGCCTTGCTGATTGGAGCGGCGGTGTCGGTCAGACTGGTGGGAATCGCGTTGATTCCCGCGCTTGTGATTTCTATCGTCACTGACCAAGCATCGATCGGCAGAAAAATCACACGGCTGGCGTTCAGCCTGCCACTTTGCGTGTGGGGACTTGTGGCGTATATGGTTTTTCTGTGGTTTCAGCTTGGTGATCCATTTGCGTACAGCAAAGCGCAGGCGTCGTTTTTTTTACGCAGCCCTGTGCCAGGCATCGACCACTGGTATCGCTTGGCAATTCTGGAACCCGTATGGGGAAACTATTTTTCCGGCAGTGATGCCTATTGGCGGCGACATGACCCGCAACTTCCCGCGCTTCTTAGCCTGCAGTTTGCGAACCCAATCTGGTTTTCGATCGCCGTGGTCAGTGTTCTGGCCGGTTGGGTGAGAACTCAGATGACGGATGTGGAATTCCTGTTCGGGATCAGCCTGTTGGCCTTGGCTTACATCGGACGAGCAGAAGAATTCTGTATGGGAGCTCAGGCGCGCTACGCCGCGCCGGCGCTTCCCGTTTATATTGTGGTCGCTCAGTGGCTATCACGAATGCCGCAGGCCGCGTGGTTGACGACGACGGTCGCCTCCACGACATTGCTGACCGTGTA
>JBDNFN010000090.1:0-28673 GCA_041689795.1 Fuerstiella sp.
CTGGCCAACAATCTGTCATGGCTGCGACGTGTGGCCGTCAGCCTGCTCAAGCACCACCCCTGCAAAGACAGCGTCAAAGGAAAGCAACAAAGAGCAGCATGGAACCATCACTTCCTCGCGCAAGTACTGCTCTTTAACTGATCAAACTTCGCGCCCCCTCTGGTGCTTCGGCAGATCTTCACGGTATGCGGAAGCGAAAGTCCACTAGCCGATTTCCAGCTCTTAATATTCTGAACTCCTCTTATATGGACTAACGGCACGGTGTGCTTCAGATGTTTTTGGTTTAGCGGCAAACAGCGAACGGGTGATCAGCAGCAGGCCCGCAATACTGGCCGCATTTTCCAGTTCTGAACGAACACCTTTTGCTGGGGCGATGACTGCTGCTGCTGCCAGCAGATCTTCGACTTGTTGTGTCATTGCGTTGTAACCACAGGACAAGGACGAAAGTCTTGACGACTTTCGCTACGAGTTCCCGCTCCTTTTCGTAACTTGCCTGGATGAAAGGCAGAACAATGCTTGCACCGAAATTTATCACAACAGCAGAAGTGTGGAGGATGGTAGCGCAGTTCGTCACTCTTGAAGCGGCCGAAGTTGCTTCCGATAAACTGAAATCCGCTGAAGTGGAAGTCGAGATCACTTCGCCTGGCGGCTTGTCAGTGATCATCAGAAGCAAAGCTGTCGTCCTGCGTCGCGCGATCCATCGCACAGTTGGGCGCTTTATCAGACGGCTCTTAGTTTGATCGCTTCCCGTGTGCTGGATTCGCCGCAAACTAATCCAGAAGGGCTGGACGTTGACGAATCGGATAGGCCGGGCCATTCTGTTCGCGAAGTGCCGCATCCATCCTGTGACTCATGCTGATAGGAATCGATCGGACCAGCTATCGCTTTTGCAACGTGCTGACGGGTATCAGTGGCACGGCAGACGGCGTGAATGTTGTGCTCGCGACATGACTATCCGGTGGATGATGTGTCGGAAACTTTCTGCGGAACGTGCATTCTGAATGTATCAAACAGGTGATCGCGTTCCGAGTCGGCCTTATGCAGAATCGGACTACTCGCGCGGTCGACGTTCTTCGACCCATGCTGGAGCGGAAATATTTGAGCCAGCGTGTACGGCCCAATCGGGAATTGGGAACCAACGTAGACTGCTGGTACGAGGGTAGGTTTCCCAAACATTGCCGCCATCCAGAACTCGAGCATCATCGGTAGCCTTGAGTTCGGCCATCAGCCGCTGCTGCAAACGGTTGCGAACATCTGCGAACTCTGAATTTTCAGCCAGGTTATACAGACAGTCCGGATCTTTCCTGATGTCGAACAGTTCTTCGGGTGGGCGTTTGCCGACCGACAATTGCAGGAATCTGCCAAACTCGGCTGCGTTTTTGTGGTCGACCAGAAATGAAAGCGATGGGCATGCATCGATATCATGATAGCCAGCGTGTTCATCACTAAGTTTTGCTGTCGCGGGTTCGCCGTTGGCGGTGTACGTGACCTTGTCGAATCGCTGACCGGAGCCAGCCGGCCAGCGTTCTGGTGCGAAGTTACGGACGTATAAATAGTCGTGTGTTCGGATGGCTCGCTGAGGATAGCCCAGTGTATTGAATCGTGACGACGAGTGTCGTTCGCGTCCGGCCAGCACGGCATCTCGCTGTGGATCGGCGATCCCGGACTTATTGGATTTCAGGTCGGCCAGCAGGCTTTGGCCGACGACCGGAAAGTCTTCCGGCGATGCTACGCCGGTTGCTTCATAAATAGTGGCTGTCAGATCGACAAATCCAACAAGATCATGCCACTGCCGCGATCCGGGAACCTGCTTTTTCCAGCAGACGGCCAGTGGCATATGAATTCCATATTCGTAACAATTCGCTTTGGCTCTGGGAAACGGCATGCCATTGTCGCTGGTAATGATCACCAGGGTGTTGTCCAGTTCACCCGCGACTTCCAGCATCTTCAGCATTTGATCGCAGTCATCGTCAAAGCGTTCTACTTCAAAGGCATAGTCCAAAAGGTCGCTGCGGATTTCGGGGTGATCTGGAAGGAAGCCGGGGACTTCCGCCTGGTCAAGGGTTTTACCTTTCAGGAGGCCGGCGCTTTTTTTGTAACTTCGATGAGCGTCAGAACTGCCAAACCAAAAGCAGAATGGTGTTTCGTCCGGACGCTCGTCCAGAAACTTTCGGAATCCCGCGACGTAGCCGTTTTTGTTGCTATATGACTTACCGGCTGGATTGTGTTCGCGACCGTTTTTCTGATAGTTGCCGGGAGCCCAGCCTTTGCCGACCGATCCGGAAAAATATCCTGCGTCCTGCAGTACTTCCGGAAACGCGCGATACTTTGTCTGGAAGTAGCTGGCATGAGTTCCCGCTTCTTCAATCATCCAGATATGCCGGCCGGTCAGAAATGCGGCGCGTGATGGACTACATCCTGGCGCCGGGCAAAACGCATTGTGAAACAGTACGCCTGCGGCCGCAATTCTGTCAAACGCTGGCGTCTTGACCATTCGTGAACCGTAAGCCGACGCGTGTGGAAACGAAACGTCATCGCTGATACACACGATAATGTTGGGGCGGTCGTCGGCCTGAAGGGCCACCAATCGTGGAAACAGGAATGCCATCATTAGGGCACGAACAAATCTGAGTTGCATGGTTGTCGTTCCCATTCTGCCTGAAAAACGTGTTTCTTTCGTGCAGACTATGACTTTTGGCCTGTCAATTCGCAACTGGATGGGTTTGGACTTGTGGATAGCTTTTCGTGAAAATCGATGATTCCGTTCGACCTGTCCGACGGATTATGCAATGCTTGCCGCCTACCACGCGGCGCTGCCGCGAATTCAGAATTTGCTTCCTCAGAGAATCGTCGCAATGCAATTGCAGGGTCAGGTTGTTTTGATAACCGGTGCGTCCGCCGGTATTGGTCGCGAGATCGCCAATCGGTTTGCCAGGGAAGGCGCCAAGTTGGTGCTGGCCGCGCGATCGGAAGACCGGTTGCAGCAGATCAGTGACGAACTTACCGCAGCGGGTACGGACGTGCTTGTTGTACGTACAGACGTTTCTGATCCCAATGATCTAAGCCAGTTGGTTGAGAAAACCCTAGAACGATTTCAGAAGATCGACGTGCTGATCAATAATGCGGGGGTAGACTGCTTTCAGCATTTTGAGCACGTCGAAATGGATGAAATTCTACAGACGATTGAAACCAATCTCACGGGCACAATTCTACTGACGCGACTTGTTGTTCCTCACATGCTGCTTAAGTCTCGCGGCACAATCATTAATATGGCGTCAACGGCCGGCAAGCAGTGTCCCGGATTTGCCAGCGTGTACGGAGCGACCAAAGCCGGGCTGATCGGATTTACTCAGGGCCTGCGCAGCGAATATCTCGGTCGGGGTATTACGGCGACGGCCGTGTGTCCCGGTTTTACAACGGACGGCGGGATCTACGATCGGATGGTAGAGGCAACTGGCAAAACGACACCGTTTGCTCTCGGAGGCACATCGGCCACAACGGTTGCCAATGCTGTATTGAAGGCGGTGCGAACGGGGCCACCTGAGATGCTCGTCAATTGGCCACCTGTCCGGCCAGCCATGGTTCTGAAAGAGATGTTTCCGCGTCTCGGCGAGATGCTGGCCAACGCCGTTTCTCGAAAATTCGTTAAACGTGTGGCTGATGCAAATGCGGCTGATTCCGCCCTGCGGTGAGACCGTGGTTTTCGAGCTTGGTGTTTAATTCACAGGCTAGTCTCAGCAGAACGCCGTTGAATAGCTGGCCGGAATCTGGTGCCAGCCAGCTGGTTATGGCCAGATGAAGTTTACTTTTGTGGTAATGAGATTGCTGCCACCGTTTGCAAACAGCTGCACGATGCCGTCCGTGATCTTCGCTGCTGGCACTTGTGAGAGTGTCACATCGACCAGTATTACTTTCTCGCCGCTGCTGGCACCGGCTGTCTCTTTGTATTCGACTGCAAGTTCTTCCGGCCATGAAGTGGCGTGAGTAATTTCCCAGTTGGCGGGCACGATCATCTGAACACGTGCTTTGCGTTGAGCGTTAGGATGATCGCTGGCTACCAGTCGTAGCTGAGACGGGCTGATAATTGGCGTCTGTCCATCCGGGTAGGCTGGTCCGTTGACAATCATTGGTACGACAACAAATGGAAATCCTGGATCATCCGTAGACGCGGCTATCAAAGCATGGTGGCGGCCAGGAGGAATGTTGCCGGAAACTTCGCCATTGATTTTTGTGGTTGATCCGAATTCTTCTTCCGAATATGCCGTCTGCAAAATTTCCTGTAATGACGAACGATCGATGTCTGCCGAGATAAACGGCGCAGTTGATATCACGTCTCGAACTGTAAATGGGGAATCTCGAAAGTCACTCACTGAAACCGTTGGCAACGGGAACGACTTCTCGCTCTTTTGGGACAGATACAGAGCCTTTGGCTGAACGACGACCATCTTTTCAGGAAAGATAGCTTTGATTGTCAACGTCGTCTGACGAGGTTCCGGATCGGCGTAATGAACCGTGAGAGTGTATTCGTGCGGACCAGGCGTTTGATTCATCGTCTGGATGGGGACCTGTACTGACGCCGTTTCGCCCGGTGCGACTTCCTTTGGAAAACGCGGAGTCATGCAACCACAGCTGCGTTCGATTTCGGTGATTGTGACAGTCTGAGTCCCTTCATTCCTGAATCGGAATTCTGATTCAAGGGTTGGTTCCAGCTCGACCGGTTCATCGCCATGATGGAACATATAGGTTGCGAATAACAAAGCCGGCCGCGATTTGGTTACGGTTAGCGGCGGTTGCTGAGTCGGCGACATCGAAAAGAAAAATGATGCCACGCAGGGACAGATGGCCGCGACAATAAACCAGAAAGTTCTCTGGTTTTTCCCGGAAGGATTGCTGGGTAGCATCTCTGCTGATGGAGTTATGCTGAGATCTGAAGTGGATGTCGTCATGACGAATGCTGCCGTCCATGGGCCGGAGGAAAATACGCTGCCGCAGAATAGTGAACTTTCAATTCTGCGCGAACTGCGATCCTGAAGAACGCACCAGCTTACAGAGGTGTTTTTTGGGGCGGGCAGGAATCCGCAAAAGGCACTGCTGCGGCGACACTGCTGCGGCGACACTGCTGCGGCGACACTGCTGCGGCGACACTGCTGCGGCGTTTGCCGCCGTGAACACGCTATGTTTTGGAGATGCCGTCCTGAATGTGCACCGTTGGCTGTCGTAAACTACCAGGAAAGGGCTTGGATAATGCTTATTCAGGAATTTGATCAAGCTGTCGCGACCGTCCTGAGTCTTTCGCAGCACATGGTTGTGTTGAAACAGCGAGCTCTGG
Source organism: Fuerstiella sp. (assembly GCA_041689795.1). Taxonomy (GTDB): domain Bacteria; phylum Planctomycetota; class Planctomycetia; order Planctomycetales; family Planctomycetaceae; genus Fuerstiella. The sequence continues at coordinate 5,330 of JBDNFN010000090.1, forward strand.
AATTGGCGGAATCGGTGCAGGCTGAGGAACGCGGTTTCTTTACGCCAAGCGAAGACGAACACACGCGGCACCTGTTGATTTCTTATTGGCAATCTCGCAACGCTCTGTTCGAACTGGTTTCGTCGCTGCATCAGGTTGATCGCTTTCAGCCGGAAGATCGTGCCATGGCGTTGACAATCGCTTATTCGGGAGCGCTCGTTCTTGTCGATGTGGCTCGGTTTCTACGCGAGAACTTTCACCATCGATCAGTGGTTCGCAGCAAGTTGAACGAGCCGGAGCCTCATTTCGGCATTCCCGGAGGAACCTACGATTTTGTGCAGAAGTCGTTAACGAGTCTGGTACATGCATGGCACTTGTATCACGCGATGGTCTTTGTTCGGGAGAACTGGAGGGCGCTAAGATATCTCGGGAAAACGGAACCCGCATTCGACGCGATTCTGGATTTGATACATCAACTGCAGCAAAGACTTGATGTTTCCGCCGACAGTTTTGTTAAGGCGAGAACGCGAGTTCGGGCACGATCGCTGAGAACTCGTGTCACGCGCGACCTGCTGGGCCGCGCGTTGTACGGTCTGCAGAAATACGTTGCGGGATTCATGGCCGACAAGTATGTGAAACCAGGGCACCAGCCGGGGTTGCTGGCCAGCATCGATGCCGAACTGGAAGCTCAGCTTTGTCCGGGCGATGTGATTATCGTTCGGAAAGAACATGCCTTCACGAATTACTTTCTGCCCGGATATTGGCCCCATGCGGCGTTGTACGTCGGGACGTTGAAACAGTTAGTTGAAATGAACCTGCATCAGCATGAAAACATTCGGGATAGTGGGCAACGATTGAAACAACTGACGCGAATCGACCGAATCGTGTTCTGGAAGCCATGAAGGATGGGGTGCGAGTTCGATCTCTATCAAATCCATTTCGTAGTGATGCGGTTGTCATTGTGCGTCCCTTGTTGGCCCCACCGCTGATTGCTGAGGCTATCGGGCGTGGCTTTTTTCATCTGGGGAAATCGTACGATTTTGATTTTGATTTCGCTCGATCAGACCGTTTGGTCTGCACGGAAGTCGTTTATCGTTCGTTTGAAGGCGTGGGAAAAATCGTCTTTGAACTTACTCGGCGAGCCGGTCGGATGACGCTGTCCGCAGAAGATCTGTTGACGATGGCGGTCAACAAAAACGGATTTGATGTTCACGCCGTGTACTGCCCGACTAAGTCAGACACTGTAAATTACGGAGAAACGGCCGTCGGGATCCTGAAGAACACAATCGGCAGAAAAACTGTAACCTGACGCTTTGTGTGAAGATCAGACTCCGCGCTCAAGTTGACTCGCTGCTGAATCGGCATCTGCTGAAATAACTCGTTGCAGGGTTGGCGCCGATTCAGCGTAATGCAGACGGTGAAGCTTAGTCAGTCTTCAAAACTTTGTTCCCGCCAGATCGCTTACTCATCAACGCTCGCCCTGCCCGACGTGGCGAATACGATATTCGCCGTTGCAGGTAACATTCGGTTCAGCGTGGACGTTTACCGACACGTGCAAACGAGTTGGGCTGAGTGACCAATTCCTGTGCAGACTGACATGAAAAAAACGGCGATCGTTCTTTTGCCTTGAAGTGGATTTCACCTAGAAAACAAGGCCAGACGCGGGCATTTGTGTTCTGCATCGCAATCGGCACGGCACTTGCTTCTGATCGTTACACCGAAGTGATGGCCGACACCTGTTGTAGCGGCCGCGAAAAATTTGCGGCATGCGTCACAGGTGGTTAACCACAATTGCTGATGCCCCGTGCTGATTGTTTGCTGAGATTGCACTAACGAACTTCTACGCAACTGCGTTTCCAGTGCTATCGGTGCTTTGTGAATGTATCAGGCGGATCAGTTCTACCTTATTTCAGTCCTCTTATTTTCTTGATCAAGCAGGAGTTGTAATGTCAGTTAAAGCAAACGTTCGTCGCCGGACCTCGGGGTTCACATTGATTGAACTGTTAGTTGTAATTGCGATTATCGCGATTCTCATCGCGTTGTTGCTTCCCTCCGTACAGCAGGCTCGTGAGGCAGCGCGCAGAACTCAGTGCAAGAATAATCTGAAGCAGTTGGGCCTTGCGATGCACAACTATCACGACGTGTACAACACTCTTCCTTTGGGGATGGTACATCGCATCAACTGGCGCGTTTCAATTCTTCCTTATCTTGAGCAGGCAAACGTCTACAACAAACTGGATTTTAACGAATCATTCCAGGGGAATTCGGCGAGTGCAAACACTCAGGTGCTTGGCGGAATTGTAATGTCATCGATGATTTGTCCCTCAAATATTGTAGATCCGCTGACAAACAATGCGTACGGAACTAATAGCCAGCGAATGCAGTATCCGAATTATCTTGCCATTGCGGGCGCTGTCGATACGTCGGTGGCCAACAATGCGACATCCGGAAAATGCAACTCTTACTATGGGTGGCACTGCGATAACGGGCCAATGAAGATCAACGACAAGGTTGCCTTCAAAGATATTACGGACGGTCTGACTAATACGTTGATTATTGGCGAACAGAGTGGTCGCGATGAAGGGATGTCGTATGGCGATCGTCGCAATGGATATCACGGCGGCTGGCACGGTACGGGTGACACGAAGAACACTGCCGCCTTTATTACGGGTATCGGTAGCGGGATTACTCCAGTTGAGTATCCACTTAATTCGAAATGTTCCGACTTCTGGTCGTGCGGAGTGCCTTACCTGAATTCAAACATTCTGAACTCAGAACACACCGGTGGCGTTCAGTTTGCTCTGGGTGATGGGGCAGTGCGGTTTCTGTCTGAAAATATGGATCTGGTCACACTGAAGAACCTGGCCATGAAATCAGATGGAGCAGTTGTCGGAGAGTTTTAGTAGCAAAGCCTCGTGTTGTTGGTTTTGCCAAAAAGTCGCAACCGGGCTGTCTGTTGACGTGGGCGCAGCTGTCAAAATTGGCTTACCGCATTCTGTGAAACAACGCCATGGCATACTGAAGCCATCGCGATTTCTGCGGCTCACGTTTCTTCATTCCATGTGGTCTAAGTCAAATTGTGAGGTGAGTTACGTGTTATTAAAAGTTTCTAAACCACTTGTTCTGTGTATTAGCCTGGCCATGTTTTCCGGGTGCGGAGATGGCAGCAATGTTCCCTCAGCGATAGTAACTGGTAAGGTCACTCTAAATGGCAAACCATTTACCGGGGCGGCTGTTCACTTCTATAACCCCAGCATCGGAGGTGGCGCATTTAACCTGGATGAAACAGGGACGTTTGTTTCATCTGAGCCGTTGACTGTCGCTGAGTATATGGTGTCGCTTGATCGGCCAGGGCCGAATCAGGGAGAAAATCCAGCCGACATTGTATGGCCGGAAGATAATAGTGGCGAGGTCCCACCGAAGTATCGATCCAGTGGAAAGAGTGGACTTATTGCTCGGGTTGCCGTGGGTGATCAGAATAATTTTGTTTTTGCGATGATAGGGAAAGCTTCTGCGAAGAAGGGGCTAGAAGGTCCAACCGCATTTGAGCCGTTGTCCGGCAGTTAAGTTTCTGACAAAAAAACCGTTCGATAGATAAGCTGGTAGCACTCAATGTGCTACCAGTTTAATTTCTTCCGAAGTCTGCCTGCGGTAGCGAGGCCATTTCTCGTCATGTGCTGAACGCTGTTGACGTACAGTTCGGCCTCAGTGCATCCGGTTGCAGGCTGCTTTGATTTGTTTTTTTGATAAGGGTTGAGCTATGCTGTGGGGCACATAGTCAACTGCTGATTCGTGGTCCGGCGGCCGTTGTCAGGTGGTGCACAATGGCGGCTATGGCGGCTTGATCTTTTGAAGTGCCAGCCATTTGGATGGTGCACTTTTCGAACGACGGATCCAGTGTTCGCCTGCGAGTCATTCTGATTACCTGGGCTAGCGTTCCATCGCTGATTGACAGGAATCGGCCGTGCACGAACAGCGTTGACGGATTGAACAGGTTGATGGCGGCAGACATGCCAATGGCCAGATATTCTGAGACGCGATTTAGTTCGTCGGTCGCCTGCAGTTCCCCTTCTTTCAGCTGGCGGACAATTTCCTGAATTGGGATGTTCCGGCCGACTTTCTGTGAGATCATCGCTGCCAGTGCCGAATCCGTTGCCAGGGTTTCAAGGCAACCATGATTTCCACAACCACATAACTTTCCAGTTGGATCGACGGTCAAATGGCCGAGCTCGCCGGCAAGTCCGTTGTGACCTCGCAGCAATTCGCCGCCGCTGAAGACTCCCAGTCCCAGCCCGGACGACACGTCCATCATCGCGAAGTTATCCATGCCTCGTGCTTTACCGTATAGTCGCTCGGCAAGACACAGGGCCCGTGCTTCCTGCATGCAGATGGTTGTAACATCAAATGCTGCGGCAAGATCTTTAGCTGGGCTGTGCTGGTTTGTGACCTGCAGGTTGGGAGAAAAAAGACACAGCTCATTATCTTCATCGACAAGACCGGGTGAACTAATGCCGATACCAAGCATGATAGGCGTTGTGGCCTGCACCAATTCTCTGATGGTATTTGTCAGCTGTCGGATGAGCGCTTCATAGTTGGCTGGCGGAATGAATGTTCTGGTTTGCTGTTCATTGATTTCACCGTCAAGCGACGCCGAAACAACGCGACATGCCTGAACGTCCAGAACGACTCCAATCACCTGAGCCTGGTTGCGAGCCAGTTGCAGCTTTTTGCCCGGGCGTCCCAGCGCATTGTCGGGGGCTTCGCCTTCCTCAAGAAGTCCTGATTCCAGTAAGTCGACGACTGCTTTAGACACGGTGGGCGCACTGATTCCTGTTTCCCGCGTCAGGTCGGCGCGAGAAAGCGGCCCTTGTTCCTGCAGAGATTCCAGAATCTTGCGGATGGTCATCTTTCGTAAGAGACCGGGCTGAATGCGAGATGATGCCATTGTTAAACCGCCGCAGCGTATACGTTCATAAGGCAGGCAGTGGAATGGTTCTGCAGAACGCAACAGTTCCAAACGAATTGACGATGTGTTGTTCGTCAACCGTTTGGAAATCTGTCACAAAATAAGGCCGAATGCTTTATACGTTGTCCAGCAGTTCAACGGCAGCAAACTTGTGGCCTTCCAGCATGGCCAGGCTAGCTCCGCCGCCGGTGCTGACGTGTGATACCTTGTCTTCCAGCCCGAAGACTCGAATTGCGGCTGCACTGTCACCGCCTCCGATAATGCTGGTACCAGTACCGTTTGCCAGAGCCTCAGCGACTGCTCGCGTGCCTACATCAAACGGAGGCATTTCGAACACACCCATTGGTCCATTCCAAACCACCGTTTTCGCGTTCTTGGCGATGTCTGCGTAAATGGCGGCGGTTTTTGGTCCAATGTCGAGTCCTTCGAATTCGTCCGGAATCTCGCCTGCAGCAACCACGACCTTGTTACATTCGCTGTTAAAGTCGTCGCCGCAGTGAGTGTCAACTGGCAGCACCAGTTTGTCTCCGCCGATTGCGATCAGTTCTTTTGCCAGTTCAACTTTGTCGGGTTCCACCAGGCTTTTGCCAACCTTTCCACCCTGCGCCAAAGAGAACGTGTAGGCCATGGCCCCACCGATCAGAACTTTGTCGCAGATGCCCAGCAGGTTCTTGATGACCTGGATTTTGTCAGATACTTTTGCACCGCCAAGAATAGCAACGAATGGCCGCGCTGGATTTTCGATGGCGTCTGTGAGGTATTGAATTTCTTTTTCGACAAGAAAGCCAACAACTTTAGGTTTGCCAGCCATGGCTTCCGGAACCGCCACCATAGAAGCATCTGTTCTGTGGCACGTGCCGAAGGCATCGTTGCAGAAGATGTCGCCCAATGATGCCAGCTTGCCAGCGAATTCGGTGCAGCCTTTTTTCTCGCCCTTTTCGAATCGCAGGTTTTCCAGTACGACGATTCCGCCGTTCTGCAGTGCTGCTACTTTGGCGGTTGCGTCTTCGCCAACTGTGTCAGATGCGAAGGCTACGTCTTTGCCGAGCAGTTCCGCCAGTTTTGCGGCGGCTGGGGCCAGGCTGTACTTCGAGTTATCTTCGCCGGGTGTTGGGCGACCAAGGTGACTCATCAGAATCAGGCGGCCACCACGGTCGATAACCGACTTGATGGATGGCAGTGCCATGCGGATTCGCCCATCATCAGTGACGGTGGTTCCGTCCAAAGGCACATTGAAGTCAACTCGCATGAGGACTTTTTGACCGGCAACTTCAATATTCGCAATCGTCTTCTTGGCCATGATGGCATTTACTTTCTGAGGGTTGACCAGACTGAAACAGGGCCCGGACCTGAAAGATGATCAGGGCGGGCCGATGTGGGCTGATTCTCGCGAATTCATTCGGTGATTTAAACTGACAGTTTGAATCCCGTCTGTTTTCCCAGGAAATCCACGATAGATTCGCGCCGCTGGCGAAGATTAACGGGTCAGCTTGCGCCATAATTTACAAATTGAGCCGTGCCACCGAATGATTTGCGCGTTCGTTTGTGCCTTCTACTAATACGCTCTATCTTGAGCACCGTCTTACGGAATCTACAGGAACCGTTGCAAACACGATCAATTGTTCGAAAGAAAGCGACATGTCAAATTTTGATGAACGACTGCAGAAGGCGATTAATCGAGGTCAGGAGTCTCGCGCTGCGGAAGGTGAGGCGGCTGGTAAGCAGGAGCAAACTAAAGAAGAACTGCGCAGCCTGCACTCGCAGTTACGTCTTGCGCTCAGCGATCACATCGAAGGTTGTCTGAAGAAACTGTGCGATCACTTTCCGGGGTTTGAATTTTCAACGATCGTGAATGAAGATGGCTGGGGAGCTCGCATTACCCGCGACGACATTAATCTGGGCCAGGGCAACCATCGTAATTTGTACAGTCGCCTGGAAATTCTGGTAAAGCCGTTTTCGGACGCTCATATTCTGGAAGTCACAACCAAAGGCACGATTCGCAATAAAGAATCGCTGAATCGCAACAATTTCCGGTTCCTGACAGAAGCGACGGAAGAAGGGCTGATCGAGGTGATCGACAATCTTGTAATCGAATTTGCTCAGCTGTATTCCGCAAACGGCTGATGCGGCAGCGTTTGTCTGTTGCGGAATTCGCGCACATCCCGGGTCGCTGATTTCGAAGTCCTGAAACTTCGAATACACGTCCCGGCCGTGCAGTTATCTCGCGCACATCTTAGCCCTGAACGATCACTTCCGTTCGGTATGGTGGAGCAAGGCTGCCTGCTTTGATGATTCCGGCCTGCATCACGGCTAGAAACAGTTCGCGGTTTTCCAACACTTCAATATCGGCCAATACGTCTGCATCAACAACCAGCACGTCGCCCAGTTTGCCGACTTCCAGTGTTCCAAACTCGTCGGCACGTCCCATGATTTCCGCGCCGGTTTTTGTGGCGCACATAATTGTTTCCAGAGGCGTGAAGCCCACTTCCTTTGTGAAGTAAGTCAGTTCTTTGGCGTAGTCGCCATGCGGGTTCCAGCCAAAGCCGTAATCGCCACCCATTCCCAGTCGCCCGCCGGCTCGTAGAATTCTTAGAGCACTTTCGGCACCACCATCAAGCGTTTCCTGGTGGCCGTCAATGACTCGCTGGGAAAGGCCGAATTCTCTGCCATGAATGACGCTTGCCTTTTCAAAATACAACGCTGGTATAACAGGCACGTCGCGTTCCAGTAACAGGTCCAGCGCTTCGTTGTCCATAAACGTGCCATGCTCGATTGCGTCATAGCCAGCTCGCAATGCATTCTTGATGCCTGCGGTTGCTCGGCAGTGTCCCGTAACTTTCATGCCGTGGTTATGAGCCGTCTGCACGACCGCGTGCATTTCTTCATAAGTCATGCACAGCGTGTGATGATCGTTGGCGTCCGGCGCGGCGGCGTCTCCGGTGGGATAGGTCTTCACCCATTCGATACCGTCTTTCACCAGCGAACGGACGGCCTTGCGTGCGTCGTCGGTTCCGTTGATGATAAACACAAGCCCTTCCATGCCGATGCGACGAAATTCCGGGTTCCAATCCATCAGTCCGCCTGCTGAACAGATTTCACGTCCGGATGTCGATAGTCGCGGTCCGAGAATCAGATCACTTTCGATGGCGTTTTTTAACCAGAAGTCGACGTTGAATAAACATCCTCCGGAACGCGCTGCGGTGTAGCCACATTCCAGAGCCAACCGCGAATTCACAGACGACAGCAGGCTGACGTATTCGACTGGGTATTTAATGTCCAGGTCTTCCAGCGATTTGATGTTGAAGTACGTGGCGTGAAAGTGTGCTTCGACCAGGCCGGGCATAATTGTGCCGCCTTTGGCCTCAATTACGTCGGCCTCGGGAGGAATTTCAGGCGCTGCTTCGCGACCGCCGACGTAGCTGATGATGCCGTCGGTGATGACCACCACACCGTCAGCAAGTGCGGGCGATCCTGTGCCATCAACGATCTGGCCGTTACGAATAACTGTGGTGCCGGTTGCTGTTTTCATGTGCTGCAGTTCTCGCCATTAAGCAGTATCGGATCAATATGACGGCGTAACATTAACCGCAACGCGGGCGAAAATGCAAATTCACCTGGCAAAGACGCTTCCCGATTGTGCTGCCATGAAACAGACCGACAATCGGCATTGTCAGATGAAATTATGTCGTGGCGTGGTAGCATGGTGAAGTGTGTTCAAGCTTGTTTACCGCTGTTGCGGTTTCAATATTCTGAATTCCGTCGGAGCTAATCGTATGAATCACCGTATTCGCATCGTCGCAGTTGCACTTGGCTTCTGTGTTCTGTGCTGCGATGCTGTATTTGCTGATGCTGGTTCAGAAGCAAAATCGATTCTTGCGGAATCTGGAATTTCAGCGGGCTTCTTTGTGCATTTAGGAGCTAACGACGGAGCGTTGACGGCAGCTCTGCAGCAGAATGACGCGATTCAGGTTCACGGTTTGGAACGGGATGCGGCGAAGGTGGCGATTGCTCGAAAGAGTATTCGAGCGGCCGGCGTTTACGGCGGAGTTTCCGTCGCTCATTTTTTCGATAAGCAACTTCCTTACGTTGATAATCTCGTAAATCTGTTTGTTGCGGAAGATCTTGGCGAAGTCCCGATGGAAGAGGTTTTGCGAGTTCTGGTACCGAATGGAGTTGCGCTGATTAAAGACGATAAAGGCAACTGGGCGAAGACAGTTAAGCCCCGTCCGGAAAATATCGACGATTGGTCGCACTATCTGCACGATGCCAGCGGCAATTCGGTGGCCCATGATGATGTTGTGGGGCCACCCCGCCATTTGCAATGGGTTGGCAGTCCACGATGGGCTCGACATCATGACCGCATGGCCAGCATGAGTGCTCTGGTTTCCACCAACGGGCGCATATTTTACATCATGGATGAAGGCAGTCGCATTTCAATTCAACTGCCGCCGAAGTGGAAACTGGTTGCGCGCGATGCGTTTAACGGGTCCATCCTGTGGAAACGTGATATTGTGGACTGGCAGAGTCATTTGTGGCCACTGAAAAGCGGCCCGACTCAGCTTTCGCGGCGTCTTGTGTCAGACGATAATACCGTTTTCGCGACGCTTGGCTACGATGCTCCGCTTAGTGCTTTGGACGCCGCGACCGGCAGGACATTGCGAACCTATGAAGATTCTGACGCAACAGAAGAAATTATTCACACGAACGGTCTGCTGTTTTTAGTGGTCCGGAAAGGAAAGGCAGAGCTTGCTGATTACGCTCCACTGCATGGTCGCACGGGAGATCAGGCGGCCGTTCGAGGGCTGTTCTGGAATGAAGAGCCTCGCGTGTTGATGGCATTCGAAGCAGAGACCGGGAAGCCGTTGTGGGCCACCAAAACTAAAGTGTCGCCGTTGACGTTGTCGGCTAATGGAGGCAACGTTTATTTTCATGATGGTGAGAAACTGGTCGCCCTGAATCAGCAAACCGGCGAGTTGGTCTGGAAGACTGAACCCGTTACGCGACGCAAATCATTTACATTCAACTTTGGTCCGCGAATGGTGGCTTATGACGATGTCGTGCTGTACGCCGGCGGCGACGGCAAAATGGTAAGCATCGATTCAACTTCAGGCAAAGAGCTGTGGAGTTCGCAGCATCCGAATTCCGGTTACCAGTCGCCTCAGGATCTGATGGTGTTGAATGGTCTTGTCTGGTGTGCTCCCACGACATCTGGCAATGACAGCGGAGTCTTTACCGGCCGAGATCCACGAACTGGCGAAGTGAAGAAACAATTCGCACCGGACGTTGATACGTACTGGTTCCATCATCGCTGTTACATCGCAAAGGCAACTGATAATTTTCTAATGCCTTCACGAACGGGAATAGAATTTGTCGACCCCGAAAAAGAACACTGGGATATCCATCACTGGGTGCGCGGCGGCTGTTTGTACGGAGTGATGCCGTGCAATGGCCTGACATACGCTCCGCCGCATAACTGTGCGTGTTATCCCGAAGCAAAGTTGTTTGGGTTTAACGCACTGGCCCCGTTTTCTCCAACCCGACCGGTGCCAGCCATGGTTCCGGAAGAAGGCAGGCTGGAATGTGGTTCGGCGTTTGCAGAAGCACTGGATGTTGGGGAAGGTGCTGCGGATGACTGGCCAACGTATCGTGGTGATAAAAATCGCAGCGGAACTACAAAACTGCCGATTGAACCGAAGGTCAGCAGTCAGTGGACGGTGGATCTCGGTGGCCGCCTGACGTCACCTGTGATTGCGAATGGCAAGGTCTTTGTGGCTCAGATTGATAATCACACTTTGTACGCTCTGGACGAAAAGTCGGGAGAAGAACAATGGACGTTCACGGCGGGAGCTCGGATTGATTCCCCACCGACCGTGCATCAGGGGCGCGTCATCTTTGGCGGAGCTGACGGCTGGGTTTATTGTCTGCAGGCTTCCACTGGCAATCTTGCATGGCGTTATCGCGCAGCACCGCTGGATCGTCGCACCATGGCTTACGAACAGTTGGAATCGCTATGGCCTGTGCATGGCAGTGTGCTGGTTCGCGATAACACGATTTACTGTGTGGCCGGTCGTTCCAACTTTTTGGATGGCGGACTCAGACTGCTGCGGCTGGACATGCAGGGCCACAGACTGTCTGAAACAATTATGGATGAAACCAACCCTGCCACCGGCAACAATCTGCAGGAATTGTTGCAGGTTCTGCAGATGCCCGTTGGTTTGCCGGACATTCTGAGTTCCGACGACAAGTATGTTTACATGAAATCGCAGAAATTCGATCTCGAAGGTAACCGCCTGGAAATCGGCCCCAACTCAGGCGACTTTGCGACTCAGGCTTCAAAGCAACGCGGTGATGGAGCTCACTTGTTTGCTCCAATGGGGTATCTTGATGACACTTGGTTTCATCGATCTTACTGGGTACTTGGGCAGAGTTTCGCCGGTGGTCATGGAGGCTACTATCAGGCTGGGCGGTTCGCTCCTTCGGGCCGAATTATGGTTAACGGCGACGGTTACGTTTATGGCTACGGTCGTAAGCCTGAGTACCTTCGCTGGACAACAACGCTGGAACATCAGCTGTTTGCTGCTCCGCCAGAGCCACCGGAAATTCCGGATGGCTTTCTGAAGAAAGGCGGAGGAGGTGCTGTGGCGGGAGCATTCGTGACTTTCGGCAAGCCCCCCTCGTTGAATCCTGCAGGCAAGCCGATCACGGTTGAAGCCTGGATGACGTCAACTCGGCCCAACGGCACAATCATCGCGCGCGGCGGTCCCAGCGATGGCTTCGCTCTGACGATGGCGAATGGAAGTCCTCAGTTTCTTGTTCGAGCCAAAGGTAAGTTGACAACCGTTTCTGCAAAGAAACGAGCGGTTGGTGGATGGCACCACGTCGCCGGCGTTCTTACGGCAGATAAGAAAATGCGACTGTACGTAGACGGTGAAAAGGTGGGTGAAGGTGAAGCTTCTGATTTGCTGGAAAAAGATCCGGTTCAGGGGTTGGATGTCGGCGGCGACGATGGGACGGCCGTTGGAGAGTACCAGTCTCCAAACCCGTTTGGCGGAGTCATCGACGAGGTGCGGCTGTACTTTACCGCTGTCACTGACGAAGAAATTGCTGCACGCTTTAAGGACGGTGCTGAACTGGCAGAAGAACCGGTTCTTGTCGCAACCTTCGACGACGGAACTGCCCGAGATATGTCGACGTTTCGAAATAACGGCACTGTGTCAGGTGGAAAACCCGTGGAAGGCAAATATGGTCAGGGCATTCAATTCACCGCAGGCAATAAAAAGAAGGCAGGCGGCAATGCCGAACAGAAACCCGGTGATAGCCTGGTGCAGCCGAAATGGACGTCGGATGTGCCGATCTATGTTCGAGCGATGGTGTTGGCCGGACCCACATTGTTTATCGTAGGCCCGCCGGACATCATTGACGAAGAATCAACCTTTCAGCAACTCACGGAAAAGGACCCTGAAGTTCAGGCGTTGCTGGCCAGGCAGGACGACGCTCTTGAAGGCAAAGCGGGTGGCCAACTGTTGGCCGTCAATGCCGATACCGGCGAAATCGAACACAAGGTGGAACTGGGCACGTTGCCAGCGTGGGACGGACTGGCTGGTGCAAACGGACGGTTATTTCTGTCCACACTTGGTGGGCAGGTGATGTGTTTCGGGCAATAGTTTATTTCAGAATGATGTCCGATCACGACTGTGTTGACGATGTTAAATAACAGTGACGTCGGTTTCGATTCAGCTTTTCAGATTTGATGGCTAAGAAAACGAATGAGAGTTCTGACTTTTACGTTGATGCTTCTGACGATGGCGAACATTGCCACAGCGTGCAATGTTCCCGTGTTTCGATATGCGCTGGAACGCTGGCGGCCGGATTCCTGTGAAGTGGTTGTGTTTCATGATGGAACATTTTCGAGTTCTCAGGAACAGTTTCTGCGAAGCCTTGATGAGTATTCGCTCGACAATAACGGCACTGCCAACATGAAGGTCATGCGGCAGCATACCAGTGAACCCATGGATAATTCTGTTAGCAAACTCTGGAGCAGTCTGCAGGTTGCTGAACAGAAGATCACAGTGCCCTGGCTGGTGGTGCGTTCGCGGGCGGGGCGCGGCCGCCTGGTCAATAGCTGGAATGGTTCTCTGGATGATGCCGTCAGTGCGGGGATCGTGGAATCTCCAGCGCGGAAGGAACTCAGTCGTCGTCTGGTAACGGGCGATTCGGCGGTCTGGCTGGTTCTGAAATCAGATGATGCAGACCGGAACACGGCGACGGTTGAACTTCTCACGAAGCAACTAAACGAACTCAGTAACAAGATTCCATTGCCGGAAGGCGTCGGGCTTCCGGGATCTGAATTGTTTTCTGATATTCCACTGCTGATGAAGTTTTCCGTTTTGGAAATTGATCCGCACGATGTGGATGAAACGTATCTGGTCAGCCTGCTTCATGGTCTTGACCCGGACTCAAAAGCAGCAGGTGATCCGTTGGTTGTCCCGGTATTTGGTCGAGGACGTGCGTTGGAGGTTATTCCTGCGTCGAAGGTAGATGCAGGGCTGATTGAAGACCTGACGCTGTTTCTGTGCGGAGCCTGTTCGTGTCAGGTCAAAGACATGAATCCCGGGTTTGATTTACTGTTGTCCACTGCATGGAATATCGAACTGTTTGGTGAAGAGGCCGCTGAAGTTTCTGCCCGAATGGAAGCGGACATAGTGGATGTCGCACTTCCTGAACTGGTGCTGATTCCACCCGGAAAGTCAACGACGACTGACGGTTCGATGCCAGCCGAACAAGTGTCAGAATTACGTGTTTCGTATTCAGTCAACGATGTGGCAGTTAAAGAACCGGGGGCGGCGATCTCTGTTTTTTGGGCCATTGCCATATTGACGGTGTTTGTTGGCTTTGTGGTTATCAGCAAAGTATTTCGCCCATCGCCTTAATTCGAATGCCAATCGGCAGCGGTTTCAAATTGCAGCCGCCTGGTGTGTTGTGTGTGCCTGTAATTCAGAAGTCCGTTCTGGATCAGAAAAGAGTGTTTTGTGAATCGAGTTATTCTTGCCATGCTGCTTTCGTTGGTCGTGCTGGCCACAACAATGTTGTTGCTGATGACAGGCGATGCGCCCTCACAAAACGGTTCGGACGCTGCAGAGAATGAGTCGTCAGCCCCCGTGATGTTGTTCTGTGCCGCCAGTAATCGAGCAGTGATGGAATCGGTCAAACTGGACTACGAAAAAGAATTCGGCCGCTCGATTGAAGTGCAGTACGGCCCTTCTCAAACTTTGCTGTCTTCGATTGAAGTGTCCGGAACGGGAGATCTTTATCTTCCTGCCGATGACAGCTATCTGGAAATGGCGAGACAAAAGGGACTCGTGGATGAAGTGATTCCCATAGCACGGCAACAGGGAGTCGTAGTCGTCAAAAAAGGCAATCCTCGCAGGATTGTGGCCTTCGACGACCTTCTTAAACCCGCCGTGCGATTTGTTCAGGCAAACCCTGATGCCGCCGCGATTGGTAGTGTTAGTCGCAAAGTGCTTCAGAAACAGCAGCTTTGGGAATCGCTGGACAAAGCCACCACGGCGTATCGCACAACGGTTAATGAAGTCGCGAATGATGTTCTGGTCGGTGCTGCCGATGCTGGCATAGTTTACGACGCCGTGCTGCACACGTACCCGGATCTTGAATTTATCGAACTTCCCGAACTGAAAGATGTTTCGTCAGGTGTGGCGATTGGCGTTGTTTCCGGCAGCAAACAGGCTCAACAGGCCCTGCACTTTGCTCGATATCTGTCGGCTGCTGATCGGGGGCTGAAGCGTTACACTGAGTTCGGTTTTCGTTCAGGCAATGGCGACCAATGGGCTGACATTCCAGAACTGTCTATCTTTGCCGGGTCGATGCTGCGGCCAGCCATTGATGAAACCGTAACCGCGTTTGAGCAGCGTGAAGGCGTGCGGGTTAGTCGTGTTTACAATGGCTGTGGAATTCTTGTCGCTCAAATGAAGGCCGGCCAGCAGCCTGATGCGTACTTTGCATGCGATACGGAATTCATGCAGCAGGTTCCAGACCTGTTTCCTGACCCCGTCGACGTGTCGCAGAACAAACTTGTGATTCTTGTGCAGAAAGGGAATCCTCCCAAAATCAATTCGTTGAAGGATCTGACGGCCGACGGGTTGCGAGTTGGCATCGGTCACGAAAAGCAATGTGCCATGGGCTGGCTGACTCAGAATACGTTGAAGGAAGGCGGCATTCAGGAAGAAGTGATGGCCAACGTTACCGTGCAAACACCTACTGGAGACATGCTTGTCAATCAACTGCGAACCGGTTCACTGGATGCGGCTGTGGCGTATCTTAGCAACGCAGCAGGTGCTGCCGAGCACCTTGATGCCATCCGGATTCAGGGGCTTGAATGCAGCGTCGCGACTCAACCGTTTGCGATTGCAGAAAAGTCCCGTCATCGGCAAATGGCGGCTCGGCTATTCGCCAAGATCTGTTCCGCAGACTCGCAGAAAAGTTTTCTGGCTGAAGGATTTCTTTGGCAGATGAACGCCGCTGCCACAAATTCAGGTGACAGTAATTAGTTGCGGAAGAATGAAGAAACAGCAAAGTGTCTGACAGCCCTTCTCTAGAACGAGGACCCTGCGAAGGTCCCACAAAGGAAGCAGTTCCTGCTCGCCGACGTTCCGACGTGCCATTTTTTTTGGTGATGGGAGGACTGTCCGGTAGTTTTGTGCTGCTGATCGTACTGTTGCTGGCCGCCGACATAATGTTCACGTCGATGGCCGATTTCAAAACGGCTCTTGGAAAGCCGGAGATTCAGGCGGCTTTTAAACTGACTCTTATTTCCTGCACAGTTGCCGCCATTCTTTCGGTATGGGTTGGAACTCCGTTGGGTTATTTGTTGTCACGCTATAAGTTTCCGGGGCGTTGGCTTGTTGACACATTGGTCGACATTCCGATTGTTCTGCCGCCGCTGGTGCTGGGACTCAGTCTGTTGATTTTGTTTCACCTGAAAATTGGCGAATGGGAACTGGAGGCCTGGCTGCGAGAAGACGTCGGATTTCCGGTGACTTTTCGGTGGCCAGCGGTGATTCTGGCTCAGTTTTCGGTAGCCTGTGCGTTTGCTGTGCGAACCATGCGCGTTACATTCGACCAGATCAATCCACGCACGGAAGACGTTGCCAGAACATTGGGGTGCACTCGCTGTCAGGCTTTTCTACAGGTTGCGCTACCTCAGGCATGGCGAGGAATTATTGCGGCCGGAACGATTTCGTGGGCGCGAGCATTGGGCGAATTCGGTCCGATTCTTGTGTTTGCAGGTGCCACCCGCATGAGAACCGAAGTGCTGTCGACCAGTGTGTTTCTGGAACTCAGTATCGGCAATCTCGATGCGGCGGTTGCAGTGTCGCTGCTGATGGTGGCCATGGCCGTGGTTGTGCTGCTAATTCTGCGAGTTCTCGGAACAGGGCTCACGTCATGATCGAACTTCAAAACGTCACGATTATCGCCGGGAAGTTTTTTCTGAAGCAGCTTTCGTTGAAAGTTGCGGCAGGCGAATATGCAGTGCTGATGGGGCAGACAGGTCATGGGAAAACGACAATTCTGGAGTCGATCTGCGGACTGCGAAACGTTACTGCGGGGAAGATTCTAATTCGCGATCAGAACGTCACGGACTTTTTACCAGGTGACCGGGAAATTGGCTATGTCCCGCAGGATCTGGCACTGTTTCCTACAATGACCGTGCAGCAAAATCTTGAATTTGGATTGAAGCTTCGCAAGTGGCCGGCGGCTGAAATTGCCAGTCGCACTCTTGAGCTGTCGGGCGTATTGAACATTCGGACAATTCTGAACAGATCAGTGAAAGCACTTAGTGGTGGCGAATCGCAGCGCGTGGCTCTGGGACGTGCTCTTTCGTTTCGGCCATCCGTGTTATTGCTCGACGAACCCTTCAGTGCACTGGACGAATCAACTCGCGCTGAAATGCACGAACTTTTACGGACAGTGACAAAATCATCTGATGTGACGACTCTTCACATTACGCACAGTACTCAGGAAGCTGAGGCACTGGCTAACCGCCGCTTCGTGTTAAAAGATGGTTTGATATCAGAAACAATTGTCCATAGTGCCGTCGTCTGAAGCATAACTTTCGCCCGGGTATCAGCAAAGAAATCTGCATGAAAGTCACATTCCAGTTTGAAGCTCAGTTGCGGCAGGTGGCGGGTGTCAACAGCTTTGACGTTGAACTGCCCGAAAACGTATCTTTGCTTACCGCGATACAGCATGTCAGTGAGGAAGCTGGCGAAGCGCTTCGAGAACGCCTGCTTACCGCCGAGAAATCTGTTCAGCCAGGGATTATGTTGTTCGTGAACGAACTGCCCGTTCCGTCCGCGTTGACTGACAATCATCGATTGGACTCGGGGGACGTGATTTTGCTGCTGCCTCCGATTTCCGGCGGCTAATTCCAACTGGTGACATTGCCCTTTTGAAAGTTCACAATGGGTCCCTCTCTTCCTCAGCTTTCCGACGCGGAAAAGGCTCGCTATGAATGGCAAATGTGGACGCCGGATGTGGGCGAAGAAGGTCAGCGAAAGCTGAAAGCAGCCAGCGTTCTTGTTTCACGACTTGGAGGTGTGGGTGGCACCGTGGCTTATTATCTTGCCGCGGCGGGTGTCGGAAGGCTTGTTCTGGCCCACGCTGGCAATGTGAAGCCGAGCGATCTGAATCGTCAGTTGCTGATGACCACCGACTGGCTTGGGAGGCCGCGCGTTGAATCCGCAGAGCGCAGACTGCGAGAACTGAACCCTAATGTTGAAATTCACACGGCCGCGGAAAATCTTTCAAGCAGTAACGCTGCAGCGCTGGCTGGCGAAGTGGATATTGTTGTTGACGCAGCCCCATTGTTCAGCGAACGCTTCGCCATGAATCAGGCGGCTGTGGCACAGAATAAGCCATTGGTTGAATGTGCGATGTACGATCTCGACGCCCAGCTGACGACAATCATTCCCGGTAAAACGCCATGTCTCAGCTGCCTGTATCCGGAAGATCCGCCAAACTGGAATCGCGAATTTCCTGTTTTCGGTGCCGTATCCGGCATGGTGGCGTCCATGGCGGCTGTTGAAGTTATCAAGCTTATTACCGGGATCGGCGAACCATTAGTCGGCCATATGCTGTGGATCAATCTTCGGACGATGGACTTCCGTAAACTGCCAATCGCACGGCGTTTCGGCTGCGAAGTTTGTGGAGAACTGTGAGGCTAAGTTACAAAAGTATTTGTTACCTGGAGGATCGATGAATCTAACGAAGCTGCGGCTGGTGAAATCAGATTCACTGGTCGCCTTGAGGTCAGACCATTCTGGGTGAAAAAAACTTCCGCCCGGCATTTTGATACTGAATTTATTGTTAGCCTGCTTACGCTGTATTCGATATTCGAATACGCCAAGTACCCCACCTGTAAACGAAACTGGCTGGTTTGATTTGTTGCGGCACCGCAGAATTTCTAATGCATTCATTGTGACTTTGTCGGTTCTGGCAGTCATCGGACTGCTGCTTGTTGTTCGAGGCGTGATCTCGCCTTCCATTTCTGAGCGTGAAGATCAGGCGTGGAAAGCATTTGTCGCCGAGGAACCGGGTGACGCCGCAGGCCTGGCAGACGAAATTCTGGAACTGGACGAGCGTTCTCCGATCGCCCTAACAATCAAGGGGCAGATTGCCGAAAGCAAGGGAGCTCCTGCGGGTGCACTTGGGTTTTATTCGAAGATCAAAGATGAC
Organism: Fuerstiella sp.; assembly: GCA_041689795.1. Taxonomy (GTDB): domain Bacteria; phylum Planctomycetota; class Planctomycetia; order Planctomycetales; family Planctomycetaceae; genus Fuerstiella. The sequence goes on from JBDNFN010000090.1 coordinate 24,027, forward strand.
TCTGATCAACGCACGCGACGGGGACTGCTAAGTGCCGGACGACTTGAGTTGTTCACGTTCGGTCGCAGTCGGCGTGCGGAAGCGTTTTTTCGTCGAGTTCTGAAACAGGATTCAGAGAACGCAGAGGCAAACGAGTTGCTGGGAATGTTGCTTGCTGTTGAAGGACGCCGCCATGAAGCCGTACCTTTTCTGGTGGAAACGCTGCGTCAGGGCCGAGTAAGTACAGTATGCCTGGAAATGCTGGGGCTGCCTTACGACAAAGTGTTTGATCCTTTGTTGAATGAGCAACTTCTGCAATCAACTCCCGGCGATCCAATGCCATTGATTGCTCGAGCTCGCGTAGCGCTGCACTCGAACGAAACTTCGTTTGCCAGAGAAATGTTGCGGAACGTTGTAGGTAAGTATCCGCACCAGTTAGAAGCTCATGCATTGCTTGGTCAGCTGGCGTTAGTGGATGAAACCGCAGCGCACGAAGCGTTTGGCCAGTGGATGAAAAGTCTGCCACCAGAGTGTTTCGACTTTACGCAAACCTGGCGACTGCGTGGTGTGGATTTGCAGCGTCAGGGGGATTTGCTCGAAGCTGCTGCGTGCCTGGGCGAATCCATTGTCCGGGATCCGAATAATCGAGAGGCGCTGTATCTGCTCGGGCAGATTCTTGTCTCATTAAAGAAAGAACCTCAGGCCACTGTTTTTCTTGAACGAGCCCAACAACTGGTTGAGTATGCCCGCGCGATCACTAATGTCTCGTCCGGCGGGTTGGACGCGAAGTTGCGTGCGGCACAGATAGCGGAGTCGCTGGGGCGTTACCACGAAGCGCTGGGTTGGGCCGTTCTTGCGGAAAACGACAACACAGGCCATTTGGCAGATACCGATCTGCTTTCACGACTTCGCAACAAAGCCAGGGTTGTTGGTAAACGCCAGGTTAGCGCCGAATTAATTGACGCATTGATATTCGACTCTGGCTCGATGAATGCTGAACAATCGCAAGTCGTATCCGCAGAGGAAAATCCGGTCAATTGGTTATCGCAAACAACGAAATACAGCCGTGTTCGATTTCGTGATTTGAGCAAAGAGTCCGGGCTTCAGTTCACCTACTTCAATTCTCACGATGCAAGTGTTTCTGCGATGCGAAATTTGGAAACTCTGGGTGGCGGCGTCGCAGTTTTAGACCTTGACTGTGATGGTTGGCCGGACGTTTGCCTTACTCAGGGCTGTGCATGGCCTTCGGAAAACGAAAGCACGGAATACCGTGATAAGTTATTTCGCAATTCCTTCGGGAGACAGTTTTTAGACGTGACTCTGGAAGCGGGGTTTGGCGACGGTTGGTTCAGTCAGGGTGTAACAGCCGGCGATTTTGATAGCGACGGATTTCCAGACGTTCTGGTGGCCAATATTGGTGCCAATCGTCTTTATCGAAACAATGGGGATGGCACCTTTACTGATGTCTTAGATGTTCTGGACAGCAGTGGTCAATATTGGACGTCCAGTTGCATGATCGCCGACATTAACGGAGATGCCGATCCAGATATCTATGAAGTGAATTACCTTGATGGTCGCGATGCACTGGAACGTCTCTGCAAGGACGAAACCGGTGCATATCGAAACTGTGGAGTTCTGATGTTTTCGGCTTCACAGGATCAGCTGCACTTGAATTCCGGCAATGGCATATTTGAAAACATTACGGTCGATGCCGGGGTAACGGCTGATGGTGGAAAGGGTCTGGGCATTGTGGCTGGGCACTTTGATGATTCCGGGGCTCTCAGCGTATTTGTGGCCAACGACAGCACGGCCAATAATCTGTTTGTTTTGGATCCAGACCGCAGCAGCAAGCATCCGCATTTCAATGACGTCGGGCTGGTGCGAGGAATCGCCTGTGATCATCAGGGACGTATGCAGGCGTGTATGGGAATCGCCGCGGGTGACGCTGACGTAGATGGCCGGATAGACTTGTTTGTTACCAATTATTCCAACGATTCAAACACTCTGTATCTTCAGAAAAACGGGTCTCTGTTTGCAGATGACACTTTACGTTCAGGCCTGAAGGGGCCGAGCATTGCAATGCTTGGATGGGGAGCTCAGTTTATTGATGGAGAGCTCGATGGTCTGCCTGATCTTGTCATTGCGAATGGGAACCTGGACATTGATATTAAGACACAAAGTTCGGTTGGTATGCCAACGCAGTACTTCAGAAATCTGGGCGGTGCAGTTTTTGAACTGGCCGATCCAAAGTTATTGGGTGAGTACTTCGAAAAAAAAGTGCTCGGGCGAAGTCTGGCCCGAACTGATTGGAATCGAGACGGATTGCCGGATTTCATAGTCAGCAATATCGGTACTCCTGTTTCGCTGGTTACAAACGAAACTCGCGATCACGGCAGTTTTCTGTCAGTCATTCTGCACGGTAGAACATTGAACCGCGATGCTATCGGAGCAACAGTGGCTCTGGAGATCGGCGAGCGAACAATTGTTCAGCAGGTTCTTGCAGGCGATGGATTTCAGTCGTGTAACGAACGAAAACTGCTTTTCGGCCTGGGCGAAATGGATCGCGTGACAAGCTTGACGGTGGCGTGGCCAGGAGGATTGATTCAGTCATGGCAGGGTTTACCTGCGAACAGCGAACTGATTCTGGTTGAAGGCCGCGCGACGTGGTCGACGGCAACTAAGTAATTGATGGCGATCGCCGCAATGAATCTGACGCTGAGCCACTGAAAATCAATGGCAGACATGGCATCCCGTTGTGCCAGCGGCGACCGGAACAACCAGCGGCTTGCCAAGCGGAATTTTTTGACGATACTGGGTGAACCGTTTCATCGCACTGAAGCTGCTGGAAGCGGTCCGAAAACCGCTCCGGTGAACTTCCCTATCCAGGGCACGATGAGCGAGCGAGTTCCGCAATGACTGAACTTAATTGCTCGCGCCGCGTGCCTGAAGATTTGCGATTTCAGGACCGTCTCTGGTAAACCAGTCAGATTTCCACTTGTCGCCACCATTAAGTCGCTTAATCAGGTGAATTCATGTCTTCACGACTTTTGTTTTTCGTATGCAGTATTGCGTTAGTTTGCCGAATGCCGGCAGCAGTCGCCGACAAACGGCCCAATATTGTTTTCTTTCTGACTGACGATCAACGAAACGATACTCTGGGGTGTGCGGGCCACCCAATTGTGAAGACCCCGAATGTTGATGAACTTGCCAGCAATGGTGTTCATTTTCAGAATATGTTTGTCCAGCATTCCATTTGTTGGGTCAGCCGTGCCACGCTGATGACCGGCCTGACATGTCGGTCGTTTGGGTCAAAAGTGAAACCTGACACCGTTACGTCTCAGGCTACGGAAGCTCTGTGTCCGGATGTGATGCAGGCCGCAGGTTATCGCACCGGATTCTTTGGCAAGTGGCACATTAAAGGGCCACCAGGTTTCAAGCCCGAAGAACACTTTGATGTCTTTCAAGGTATTGGTCGAAATCCTTACTACAAAAAACAGCCAGATGGTTCGTTGCGCCACGAAACAGAAGTGATTGGCGATCGCGGAGTTGACTTTATTAAGTCGCAGCCGAAGGACAAGCCGTTCGTACTGAATCTGTGGTTTAATGCAGCTCATGCTGAGGACGGCGACAAACGTCCGGGAATTGGCCATTTCCCGTGGACAAAGGCGACTCACCCAATGTACGAAGACATCAAAGTGCCACCACCTCGATTGGGCGCGGCAGCGATTTTTGAAAGCCAGCCGCAGCATTTGAAAGATTCCATTAATCGTGAACGCTTCTTTTGGCGCTGGGATACACCTGACAAGTACCAGTCCAACATTCGCGCCTACTTTCGGATGATTACAGGCATCGATAATGTCGTCGGACGCATTCGGGAGACACTGAAAGAACAGGGCCTGGATGACAACACCATTATCGTGTACAGCGCTGACAACGGGTATTACATGGGAGACCGCGGGTTTGCCGGAAAGTGGTCGCACTATGAACAGTCGTTGCGAGTTCCCCTGGTGATTTATGATCCTCGCCTGCCGAAAAATCTGCGAGGCCGCAAAAATGATCATATGGTAATGAATACGGATATTCCTGCCACAATTATCGATTGGGCCGGAGTCGAGGTGCCAGCCACTTATCAGGGACAAAGCCTGAAGCCAATTGTCGACGGAGATACTGTCACCGACTGGCGTACAGACTTTTTCTGCGAACATGTCGTGCTTGCGCCAACACTGACGTGGGAAGGTGTGCGGGATCAGCGTTATGTTTATGCTCGGTATTATGACCAGGAGCCACTGTCGGAATTCCTTCACGATCTGGACAGTGACCCTGATCAGCTAAAGAACTTCGTCGCCGACCCTGCCTATGCGGCAGTACTTGTGAAAATGCGGGAACGCTGCGATGAGCTGGTGCAAAAGTACGGTGGCCCGATGATTCCAATGGATCAGAGGCCGTCCACAATTTACGGCGTTCGAAAAACGCCAGCGAAGGCACAGTAATCAACATCGCCTGTATTGAAACACGGGGCATGAAGGGCAGCCCTTTGAAGGTGAGTTTTTAGGTGTTTCTTCTGGCGAGTAGCTTTGCCGTGGCGACGTGTTGTCCGTTGCCGGAGTACTTGCGTTGGGGTTGCTGGCGTTTGGGTCCGCGTTGGCTTTTCTGGAATTTCTCCAGCGA
>JBDNFN010000091.1:0-42432 GCA_041689795.1 Fuerstiella sp.
CGTCAAGATCCACGTCAGCGACAGTCCAGGAGTCGTCCAGCCCAAGCAAGGCACGGTAATGTTCGTTGAGATCTTTCATCCCCAAAGACTACCAAACGCACCAATTTTCTCGAACTGCCACTAAAGTAACTGAAGAACCTTCTTTCTCATGGAGGATTCATTGAAGGCTTTACAAATTACGGAACGCCGTTTCTTCGAGAAGCCACAGGCGACTCGCCGGCAAACATGAAGCTGCCAGCGTTGTCGGCCGTGAAATAACATTGGCTGAGCTCACCGCAAATTGGCCAGATACCGCACTCTGGTTAAGGAACAGTTGTTGATATGAAATTTGCGATCATCTGCTTGTTTTGCCTATTCGTCTGTCCATGGTCAGTTGCTCAGGCTCAGGCTCAGGCTCAGCGACCGAATGTGATTATGGTGATCGCTGATCAGTTGCGGTACACGTCGTGCGGTTACGCGGGCGATTCAACAGCGGTGACTCCCAATATCGATAGCCTTGCGGCCGAAGGAATGAGCTTCGACAACTACGTCGTCAACACTCCGGAGCAAGCGGCGACGCAGGCAACCTTGTGGACGGGCAAGTACACCAGTACTCATGGCCTGATCATTGGTCCGCTGCAGTTGAATCCTAACCATGATGCTCTGGGATATTTGCTAACTGCTAAAGGCTATATGTGCGACTATATTGGCAGATGGCAGTTGTGGGCAAATGTCACCGGTCCGCCTGATTTGCGGGAAGAAAACTACTGTCCGCCGGGGCCGTACCGTTTGGGCTTTGATGGTTTGTGGGCGACTAGCGATTTTAATCAAAATTACGGCAACCAGTTTCTTGTTCGACACACGTCCGATCGAATTCAGATCAGGAATTCAGATAGCCAAAGGCACTCGACAGATCTGGCTATCGAACGAGTACAGCAACACGCGAAATCGAAACAGCCGTTCGCAATGGTTGTGGCTTATGGCGCATGGGTCGATACGCAGACGAGAAGCAACGAAGCCGAACGGCCGGAAGATACCCGAGCTCAGGCTTCTGCGACGACAATACAGGATGAGCAAATCGGAAGGTTGCTACGGGCGGTAGAAGACTCCGGACTTTCCCACAATACAATTGTGATGTTGACGTCAGGCCAGGCTGCACGATTCGACGCGAGTAATCAGAACGCGAAGATGATGTTTCTTGACACGTGCGTGCGAGTACCAATGCTGATTCGCTGATTCGCTGATTCGCTGGTTCGGCAAGATACCCGCCGGCCGCCGGTCGAATGCGTGCATATCGGCGGTCGATATTATGCCCACGATCTGCGGGATGCTGGGTGTTGGCTACCCGGAAAGGATCGATGGCATTGATCTTTCGGATGCTACGCGAGTGGACTGCAGTTGCGAACCCGACTTTGCGTTTCTTCAGAACCTGGGCCATCGCTCCGAATGGAAAGACGGCTTTGAATGGCGAGCGATCCGGGATCAGCAGTTCACGTATGCTCGATGTCTTGCCGATAGTGAAGAATTCCTGTTTGACAACAGAAACGACCCCCGGCAGGTCACAAATCTGGTAACCGATTCAGCCTTTGCAGACGACCTGACACGCCTGCGACAGTGGACAGCCGAAAAAATGCTGGCGAATCATGATCAGTTCAAACCATGCACATGGTATCGCAATGAGTGGACCGAAAACCAAATGATTCTTCGTGGCGCACTCGGCGAGTTTCACCGAGAAATGGGCGACGATGTGCCGGTTGACGTGCAGCCTTAGCTTTTTGATTGAACGAATATCAGCAGGGCTGTCACGCAATGCCGCAAAGGAACAGGATTTCCTTTTGCGGCTTAGAGTGCCTTTGCGTGAGGAACCCGGCGGTCGCTCCTGTCGCTCCGATCGGAGCGACCGGTACACCGTATTAACCGAGGATCTTTGAGCGTAGTTCTTCCAGCAGTGAAACGGCTTTGCCGATGTCGGCTTTTTGTTGAACGGGGTCCAGCGGGATTTCTCGTTCGATTGTCAGAGGACCGTCATAGCCGATTTCGTTCAGAGTGCGGAGGTAGTTTTCCATGCCGACATCGCCATCGCCGAGCGCGACTTCGCAGCCCCAGTCCTGACCTCGACGACCTTCCGCAGCCCAGGTGCCATCCTTGCAGTGAACACTCCGCACGTACTGGCCGACTTTCTTCAGCGCTTCAATGGGCTCGCCTGTTCCATACAGAATCATGTTCGCCGGATCGAAGTTGATGAACAGGTTATCTCGATTTACGTCGGCGATGAAGTGCAGCAGATGGTTGGCGGTTTCCTGGCCGGTTTCCAGATGTAGGTTTTGTCCGTTGCCTTTGACGTGATCCAGTAGTTCTCGGGTTATTGTCAGCAGGTTCCTGTAGCTGTCGGAACTTGTGTCTTCGGGAACAAAGCCAATGTGCAGACCAACAGCGTTCACGCCCAGCCGTTTTGCAAAATCGCTGATCTCTTTCATTTCCTGCACGCGTGCTGCTCGAGTTTCTTCCGGCACCAGGCCAACCGTGCGCGCTGTCGTGGCGATGTCGGCATAGCTTTCGCCTTCGAAGCCTCCGAAGACGCAGGTGATGGTGACATCGGCATCAGCACACTTGGCCAGAAATGCTGTGGCGGCGGCTTCTGTGCGAGTCTCTTTGTGAGGTGCGTGCAATTGAATCGAAGGGATTTTTAATTCCCTGACGACATCAAAATGCACACCTAAGCCGGCATCTACAGACGCAAACACTCCAATTGGCCACTTGCTCATGACAATCTTCCACTATGCAGCAACAGAAAACAAAACTTTGAGGTTGCATCGTGGCGGACATACGCCGGAAAATCAAACGTGCCGCAAAGCAGAGACCTGACAGCATTGCGCGGGCCCGATTTTGTAGCGTCAGTTTTGGCAGCGATACAGTCTGTTTTATAGGCGGTCAGTGTGGGAGACCCGGTGCCAGGTTTGCCATTCGGCATTCAGCAGACTTCTCGTTGACCAGGAAGGGCTGGCAGCAAGCTGGCTGACGTCACGCGTTCGTCGCACAATGATAACTTCGACATCGGCAGGAATGCTGTCGATTGCGACTTCGTTATCCGCGAAGATTTGTTTCCATACCGCTTTTCGTGTTGGAAATAGTGGCGTGTTAAAGTGATGGCCCAGCCACGGTCGCACATTGGCGTACGTCGGCAGAAGGTAATTCAATGTTTCAGATTCGGAAAGCACAATGCGATTCGTTGTATCCGGCGATTGATGCAATGCGTCGCACAAGGCTCGTTCGTCGCTGTCCAGATGGAAGCCATCCGCCAGATTTGTTTGCCGATTCGAATGGACGATAGCGAACGCAAGATTGTCAGCAATTAGCACAGCGACGATAAATATGGCAGCGAGTTTTCGTAGTGGCGTTGCTTTGCTGGCAGCGTCCGCCCATTGCAACAGCAGTGGAAGGCTGAGCAGAAACAGGGGCATCCATACGTATCCGCGCGTAAAGTGGATCGGTTGCACGGGTTTGATCAAACGATCGTGGAACGCCAGTCCAGTGGCGATAAACAACGCGCATACCAGAAATTGTTCGGTGCGATCCACCGACCCGACACGCGATTTTCTGGCCAGTACGATCGCGCCTGGAATCAGCACTGGCAAATAGGCCAGTCCGGCGGCTGTCCAGGAAACACTCCAGTTCAGTTCCCACACGTTCTGCAGTTCTGCATGTTGCGGAAACGAAGGTAACCAGACTTTGTAGTAGCTCAGGAAAACAACCAGCGTCAACGCCGAGATAGACAGATGGTTTAAACAACGATGATCTCGATGACGGAACAGTTCGATGGCTCGCCACAGGTTAATCGTTAGCAATAATTCCAGGCCGGACCACGGATGAGTTGTGGCCAGCAGCAGCAGCCAGATGTTTGCCATCGCCTGCTTCTTAGTAATCTCGGATAGCCAACACAGTGCAACCAGCGTGTGATAAATGGCTTCCGTTGGGAACAGCGCGTTGCGTCCCCAGTTAAGAAACCACATGCCATTGCCTGGGTCAAACTGAAGGACGTTTTCCAGCCACGAGGTCGTTTGGAAAACGCATCGAACGCTGCCTGCCAGAGCCAGTAAACCTCCGCCCCACATCGCGAGCAAAAAAGCGAATGTCTTTCTGCGATGAGTGGCGACGCGATGAAGTACCAGAATTTGAGTGGCCCACGCGAAGGCCAGCGATGCAAACAGCGTCAGAGTCAAAATAACATCGCCCGGATCGCACCCCAACTTTGTGGTTAACAGACCAAGTGTCCACGGAAGCCAATGAGTGTAAATGGCGGGCGAGTCTGCTGAGGCATCATATGGATTCGGGTACAGAAACCCGTTGCCTCGTTCAAAGGCCGCTCGCCCGTTCGCAACGTAGTAGGGCAGTTCGTATTGAAAGAACCCTGTTGCCGTCTGCGGTTCCGAAAAAACATGGGCCAGAGGCACGGTCCAAAATGGAATCAGCGCCAGGACCAGCAGAGCAAGGGTTCGTGGAGCGGTGAACGGTACCCGTGATGGCTGTTTTGAATTGGTCATGCAGTCGGTGATTGCGTCAGGCATCTGCAAATCCAGTTTAGCCGACTTCTCGTTTGAAGAAGTCGGCTTTGGTGGCAGAAAACGGACCGACATGAACCAAATTTCCAGCTGGATATTTCTGAGATCGCATGCTTAGCGAGCAGGTGGCAACCAGTTAGCCGCCGCCACTTTTTTGACACTTCGTCGCGCGCTGGTTGTCGAAAGTTCTGCCCCTTGAACCGCAGAAACGATCCCGGCCTGGTTAGCTGGTTCGCCAGTTAGCAATTCCAGCAGCCAGGGACTTGGCTTTGGAATCACGACAACTCGCTTGCCTTTGGTCGGGTCTTTTGAATCTATAATCACGGTAATTTCTGTGGGCGAATCGTCGCCACTGAGTGACGTCAGTTCAGCGGTTGTTGTGCTGGCGGCAAAGGGGGCAGGCAGATCTTGATGTGAGGCGTTGGCGAATGTCGGCGCTTCTACAGATCTTTGGTTTGGTGCTTCGGCGAATGGCGAAGTACTTTCTTCGAACAGCTCGTCAAAAATGTCTTCTTCAGCAAGGGGATTTGCAGCCGGTGTTGTAAATTCGGGAGTCGCCTGAGCCGTCTGGAAAGTGGGAGCTTCTTCACCCAGCAGATGCGTCAGCTTGAGTTGCGCCGCAAGCGATCTGACGGGAGTAATACCCGTGTAGAGGCCTTCCTTTGTCTTGCGAAACGCTCCGCTGCATACACCGATTAATTGGCCAGCACTGTTAAACAGTCCGCCGCCGGATCTTCCCTGAATAGGGTCCTGAGTGCAGACGATGTTTTCCGGGCCCTGGTAGCGATTGACGGCAATGATTTTCATGTTTAGTCGAGTTGGCAGGTCTCCGTTATTGCAACCCAGACTGAAGACTGATTCTTCGGCTTCAACAGTCAGTTGATCGGCGATTGGACTTGTGGGCAGTGGCGAGGTGTTTTGGATGCTAAGAAAGGCGACATCGGAATTGTGATCACCGCCGATGAGTTTGGCAGGATACTTTAGGACTTCGCCATCTCGAAAAACGTCGACAACAATGGCTGCCTTGTCACTGACTTCTTTAAACACGTGAGCACACGTAATGATTGTTGACTGACCTGTCGTGCTGTGAATGATGGTTCCTGTGCCAGAATCGAATGTGCGTCCATCAATCAGCCGAACACGCACACACGAAGACAGTGTCGGTGGAGGGTTGGTGGACGGTTCGCTGGTGGTTTCCGGACTTTGTGCTCGAAAGTTGGGATGTTCCAGTTGGTCACGGCCAGTCGTTGCTCCACCGCCGAGACCGCTTCGCATGCGATCGAGGATACCGCGAATTCCGGTCTTGGGTTCTGTCGGTTCTAAACCCGGTTGAGGGTCCGACTGATCATTCTGCACGTTGGCCGCGAGTTCCGATTCAGCCTGAACGGCACCCTTCGAACGGCGGACGAGATCCAGTTTTTTGGCTGCGTCGTTCATGGCTTGACGCAGTTCGTCTTCGGCCGTCAATCCCACAAAGCGTTGTGCTTCCTGACCTTCTACAAGCAGCACCAGCGTGGGAATACGATCAACATTGTAGCGCCGACTGGTTTCCGGATCTTCAGTGATATCGATCTGACGAATGGGGAAATTGTCTTGTTCCATTCTTTGCAGCACGGGCACCATCTGCTGGCACGGCTGGCAATATCCTGCTGTAAAGTCCAGCAAAACAATGTCTGGAAGTGGCTGCCCGTTAAGGTCGGCGGCCAACATCAGCATGGCGATAAAATTCATAGCGGCTTCCCTGCCAAGTGAAGGTTTATGGGCGACTGAAAAAACGCCCGAATCCAGCGGCGGTTTGACATAAGGTGTCCCACAACCAATTAAACGATCAGATCCATCTGGCGTTTAACGGGTCTGTTGTTTCGAGACTCGTCCATTTAACCAGAATCATTTGTCGCCACTCGTTTTCCGTTGAACAAGTTGCGTTGGATGAAGACTGGTTTTGTAATTCTTACCTCATTCGCGTTGTAAATAATTCAACACTGTGAGGACTCAGCAGCAATCCGATAAAACGGTCCGAACGTTGCCGAACAAACCGCAAATCCCATGAAACATGTTATTTGGCGCCCTTCATCTCGCCATGATGCTCCATCACTGCAGGCATTCGCGGGCTCCTGAATTCCCACGATCGCCGTTCTTTCCTGCCGGAAATTTAAGGTAGCAATCGACATGCCGAAATTGCCGAAGCTCTGAATGCGAGTCGCTTCGACTGTCGTCCGCGTTGATGTGGAAGGATCAACGGTGCTTCATTGCGGCAGCCATCTCGCGAGTGTGTTCCTGCTTCTTGAGGTTTTCACGCTTATCGTGCACCTTGCGACCGCGACACAGCCCCAGCTTGACCTTGACAAAACCTCGCTGGATAAACACAGACAGGGGGACGAGTGTTAGTCCCTGTTTTTCACCGGCTTCGGCGAATTTTCTAATCTCACGTCGCTGTAGCAAAAGCTTTCGCTTGCGGCGTCGTTCGTGATTGAAAACACTGGCTTGGGGGTATTCGGCGATGTCAGCGTTGATCAGCCAGACTTCGTTATTCACGACTCGGCCAAAAGCGTCTTCGATAACAATCTTGCTGTTGCGAATGCTTTTTACTTCGCTGCCATACAACTGAATGCCGCAGTCGATTTCGTCCATCACATCGTATTCGAATCGCGCCTTGCGGTTCCGACAGACGACTCGAGAGTTGGGGTCGTCGTTCTTGTTTTGTTTTTTGTTTTGTGCCATGGCGGTTGACCGAATTGGAGAGCGCTGACAACACTGTCAACGAGATGATAGACGAGGACTTTCAAAGATCATCGTCGGTTCGAGCGGCAGACACAATGAAACGGTACGATGTTCGCAGTGTCTATTTTAGATTGGATTCAGATTGGACTAAGCCGAAACGGCAATCGACAGATTCTTATACACAGGGCTTCGGCTTAGTCAGAAAGCGAACTACTCGCTTGCCGAAATCGGTGCAATATCAATAGTAGGCGTACATCGTTGATCTAGGGTTTTCCGGGAAAGAATGAAAACGATGATGGCCGCAAGTTGACGATTGGTAGTTCTCGCGAATAATCTGAAGCGTCTCGCAGCAAACGTAAGTGGAGTACAAAGCGTTTGTGGCGGGTACTCAGATCCAGATCGTGCGGGATGAATTGAAGGAGTAATCGTTGGCACACAAGCGGATCGCAAGGCAAGCCCATGCAATGGCTTTCACGCTCTCCGTCCGAACTCAGCGTGTTATTCCGTTGTCGGCTCATTTTCGTTCAGGAACAGCATTCGGCGGAATCACGATTTTCGGGGTGTCGACGATTGATTTTTCTGAGACGCGGGTATGCTGAAGGACTCCCGGATTTTTCGGCAGGATGCTGAATGATTTGAATGAACAGGTTTGGTCGTCTTTCCTCTCGGGGCAGGACGTGAAATGCGTGTGTCTCACATGGAGGCACAGACACTCGTGTTTGAAATAGGGGTTAAGCTCCTCTTCTCTGCTATGTTGACAGAGAGTCATGTGGCAAGAAGAAACTAAAAGAAGGGGATTCGCGTGCATCGTCTCGATTCAGGAATGAAGGCGATCATTGAAAAAGCCAAGGAACGAGGCTTCGTCACTGTTCAACAGGCCCATGAGTGGTTGCCCGACGAAGCTGGCGATCCAGCCATGGTCGACAATCTGATCAGGGCCATGGATCAGGAGGGGCTCGATTTTATCGAGGACCCCGATATTCCGCTTGAACCTGAACCTGTTGAAGAAGAGGTTCGGCAAGAGCAGGCCGAAAAAGCAGCTCGGGCACTTCTGGGCCCGGAAACATCCGCGTTGTCATCGCGAGATCCGATTCGTATGTATCTGAGCCAAATGGGAAACATCCCGCTGCTCAGCCGCGATCGGGAAATCTTTCTGGCAAAGCAGATTGAAATCATGCGAAAGCGAATGCGACGCCATGTGATCGAGTCAGACTTCGCGCTGCGAATCGCTGTCGACATCATCGAAAAGGTTAGTCGTCAGGAATTGCCCTTCGAGCGAACTCTAAGGACATCTGAAACAGAAGATGTTCGCAAGGAGCAGATCGAAGGTCGTATGCAGTCGAATCTGGGTTCGCTGCGTTTTCTGATGGGAGAAAATGAAACTGACTTTAAAGCGTGGCGAGTCTCAAAAGACGGCAGCGCGGAAAAGGCAGCTTTGACCGAGCGAATTCGAGAACGACGCGTGAAGATGTGTACGCTGTGCGAAGAGCTCAGTGTCAGAACACATCGTATGCAGCCAGTGTTGAAGCGGATGCTTCAGATTGGCGAACGCATTGAGCAGTTGCAGGATGAAATCGCTTGTCTGAAGGGCTTGAAGTCTGCAGAAACGGAACGTGAATCTCTTGAGCGTGAGCTCGAGGAGTACGTCGAAATGGTTCTGGAAACACCGGAACAGTTTCGTGCTCGTTGCCGGCAGATCATCAAACGTATGAATGGATGGACCGACGCAAAGCAAAAGCTTTCCGGAGGTAATCTGCGACTTGTTGTATCCATCGCCAAAAAGTATCGAAATCGTGGACTTAGCTTTCTGGACTTGATTCAGGAAGGCAACGCGGGGTTGATGCGTGGTGTTGAAAAGTACGAATACCGTCGCGGGTACAAGTTCTCAACTTACGCAACGTGGTGGATTCGTCAGGCGATTACACGTGCTGTTGCAGACCATGCCAGAACCATTCGTATTCCGGTTCACATGTTCCAGAATATATCGATGCTGAAAGCCAAGGCGGAAGAAATTCGCCAGGCGACCGGTCGTGAGCCCAGCAATGAAGAGCTGGCCGAAGCGGTTGGGATGAGCATCGAGGAAACAGAACGGATCATGAAGACCTGGAAGCATCCAATCAGTTTGGATACTCCGGTTGGCGAAAGCGAAGACAGTAGTTTTGGCGAGTTTCTTGAAGACTCGCACGAACAAAGTCCCGCAGAGTCTGCAGCCAAGCAGATGCTGCGAGATAAAATTGATCATGTTCTGAAAAGCCTGACTTATCGCGAACGCGAAATTGTCAAGTTGCGTTACGGTCTGGGCGACGGCTACAGCTATACGCTGGAAGAAACCGGCCGGATATTTAAGGTGACGCGAGAACGTATTCGTCAAATCGAAAGCAAGGCTTTGAAGAAGCTGCAGCACCACACTCGGGCGATTCATCTGAGGGGGTTTGTAGATCACATCTCCGACGATGATGACCTGCCGAAAAACAAGGATCTGCCGTCAGACGCATTGGGCGTTGCCTGATTTGAACTGATTTGATGCGCTATAAAAGAAGGTGGTCTTTGTCTCTGGCAGGGCCACTTTTTTTATGCGCTAGTTTTACGCGATAGGAGGTTTTGGTAGCTTAGGTGGGCTATCTGGTAGCGAAATATGCCAATTCGTGAGTCATTTCAGATTACGGGCCTGTTTCGTCGACGAAATTAGGTCTTCCCCCTATTATCTCCGAATTCTCAAACTGCACATTCGTGATGCAGCAGAAACCTTGGTGCGAAAAGAGACAGAGTTATGGGTTTGCTTGAAGGCAAAAAAGGACTGGTTCTGGGGATTGCAAACAACTTTTCGATCGCCTGGGCGATTACTGAAAAGCTGCACGAGCAGGGCGCAGTCATGGGATTCACGCATCTTCCCGACGGTGAACGTCCCAAGAACGAAAAGAAGGTTCGCAAGCTTGTTGAGCCAATCGGCGCTAAGTTTGTTATGCCCTGCGACGTTTGCGATGACGCACACATCGAAGCCGTGATGGACAAAGCAGCCGAAGAGTTCGGCGAGATTGATTTTCTGCTGCATAGTATCGCCTTCGCGCCTCCGGCAGACCTGACAGGCCCAACCTATGCGGCCAGCCGAAACGGTTTCAAACTGGCCATGGAAATCAGCGCTTACAGTTTGTTAGCTGTGGCTGGTGCGGCCAAGAAAAAAGGAATCCTCAGCAAGAATTCCAGCATTCTGACACTGTCCTATTTTGGTGGCGAAGAAGTCATTCCTGGCTACAATCTGATGGGCATTTGCAAAGCCGCACTCGAATGCGAAGTGCGTTATCTTGCCAGCGAACTTGGTCCCGGTGGCACTCGAGTTAACGCGATCAGCGCTGGTCCGGTGAAGACTGTGAGTGCTCAAGGTGTTGGTGACTTCGACCAGATGATCTCGTTGTATGAACAGGTTACGCCAATGCGACGCAACATAACAGCGGAAGAAGTTGGCAAGTCTGGCATGTTTCTTCTGAGTGACCTTTCCAGCGGTATCACTGCAGAAGTCGTACACGTCGACTGCGGTTTCAGCAAGATGGGTGCACCGCCTGCTGACTTTGCAGATTCAATGAAGAAGTAGCAGAACTGACTTTCGATGCAGGATGTAACCATCTTTTCGAAACGAGTTCGGAGCATAATTTGCCAATCGCCACCAAAGTCGCAATTGCCGTCGTTGAATCAGCTGGAAACATTCTGGTAGGAATACGCCCCACAGGCGTTCCTCTTGCCGGAATGCATGAATTTCCGGGCGGCAAGTGCGAAGGTGATGAAACTCCACGGTCCTGTGCGGTTCGCGAATGTCGCGAAGAAACCGGGTTGTTGGTAGTTCCTCGCGAGCATCTGATCACAACGACGCACGAATACGATTACGGAACACTGGAACTGCATTTTTGGCGGTGTGTACTTTCGCCGGATCTTCCGGATTGTGCTGCAGCAAAAAAGCCGTTTCACTGGGTAAATGTTGCGACATTATCGCAGTTCAATTTCCCGGCGGCGAATCAGGAAGTGCTTGGCATCCTGTCGCAAGTGTCGACTGGTTGATTTTTTGTCCGTCGCAGCATTAGGGGGCGAGCGGTAATTATGGTTGATGATTCTGGCCATCAAAGCGACTCGCAGCCGCCCGTAACAGCTGTTGTGATTGTGGATCATGGATCTCGAAAGTCTGCTAGCAACGACATGCTGCTCAAAGCTGTGATAAGTTTTGCAGAGCAGTCTGAATACGCCATAGTGGAACCAGCCCACATGGAACTTGCTGAGCCCGATATTACTTCGGCATTTCGCCGCTGTGTCGAACAGGGCGCGGAACGGGTGATTGTGTTTCCGTATTTTTTGTCGCCCGGTCGCCATTGGAGCGCTGACATCCCTCGGCTTGTCAGCCAAGCCGCTCAGCCCTTTCCGGGTGTTACCTGGCTGGTGACAGCACCGTTTGGTCTGCATTCCGGAATGTCTGCAATCATCAGCGATCGTATTCAGTATTGTCTGAATGTCGCCGAGGGAACTGCTAACGCTGATTCCTGTGATGTTTGTCGCGAAAGCGGCCACTGCCAGATTCACCGTGGCGGCGCTGCCACATAGCAAAACCGCCGAACGTCTGGGGGCAGCCAACAAACATCGTGTTTTCTGCAGCAACGCTCACCTTTCGGGCGGTGCGGCCTGTCAGGGCATTCTCAACAACCTCGTGAGCAGTTTGTCCAACGCATTAGCGAAGTTCTGTTTATCTTTTGGTGAATACGGCGCCGGGCCACCTGTTTGCATTCCCGCGGCCCGAAATTCTTCCAGAAAGTTGCGAGTTGCAAGCCGCGAACCAATGTTGTCGTTGTCCAGTAATTCGCCTCGAGGATCAATCACGAACCCTCCCTTGGCAATCACATCGGCTGCCAGGGGAATGTCGGCCGTGACAACCAGGTCTTCTGCTTCCATTAATTCGACAATGCGTTTGTCCGCTGCATCCGCGCCCCACTTTGCCAGTTCGAACCGAATGTAATCTGACCTTGGATAGTTCATTGGTTGGTTGGCAACAAGCGTCAGTGGAATGCCGATGCGGCGGACAGCCCGAAACAACACTTCTTTGGCTTCCGACGGACAGGCATCGGCATCAACCCAGATTAGCATGATACACGTCTTTCTGAGTGTGTCGTTTATCGGTCTTGCGGCGTTGGTTTTCAGTTGACTGCTGAATAGCAGAATGAGGGGCACATTCCGTGAATCAACAGCAGTCTAATTGAACCATAGTGCAAAGTTGAAGAAGTTTCCTTGGAAGTTGACCATCATCTTCTGCCATTTTTCAGGTGTGGAAATATCACCTTCTTCGAGGTAAGGCATGAGGGCAGTTCCCTGAAGCCACAAGGCGAGATCAAAACGAGTTGGCTCAAGGAAGATCTTTCGCACGTTGATGCCCAGTTTTGAGTTGTGCGGAAGTCGTTCAAACGGAGCAACGCCGCCCTTGATACCTCGCCAGAACGGAACAAGCTTTTTTCCCTGCAGAATCAATTCCAGCTCATCCAAAAACTCACGCCAGCCAGCAACAACTTCGCGACCGACGGTAAAGCCCGTCATTGCAGATTTTTGGCTGACGTTTGGAACCCACTCATTTTCGTCATCCGTTTCGGATTCGATCAGTGTCCACGACTGTCGGCTTAACCGGATAACAGTTTCCATGTGCATCAAGGCCTTTTGCATGCGTTCCGGCTCAGCGACTTCATAGTTGATGGTGTGCAGCCAGGCCACGATGTCAAAGATGTTCTGAGCACCGAAGCTCATGAAGGCCCCGGTTCCTTCAGCTTCCAGAAATTTATACGGTGAATCGACCTTCGGGTAGAACAGGTGAGCCGTACGTTCAAACTGGTCACTCCAATCATGCGCGAGTGCGATTTCTCCAAGGGCAGAAAACACGTGACAGTAGCCCTGCAACCACACAGCGTCACCGGCATCGAACGTCACCGGAAAATCGACGACTGATGTCGCAACCGCTGTTTGCCTTGGATTTTGAAGCATCTGGCTGATGTACCACATTGTTTCTTCGTCGACTGGTTTTCCATCACTGTTAAGGTCGAGTCGCACCTGTCCCAGTTTCAGCGGCAGTCGAACGTCATCGGCTTTAACGGATGACAGCGTTTGCTCTGCTTGGGTTAGGCCAGTGATGAACTTCTGCAATAATGCCTTCGCTTTATCGTAAGAAATTTCTTCCGGAGCAGGGTTCTCGGGAATTGGCAGTCGCATAAACGGAAGAGCCCGCGCTCGGCCGGCCAGCAGGCCGTAGCGAAACTGATCCTGTCCCAGTCCCTCAACCGCCTGGAAAAACTGCACAACACCAAGACTGAACCAAGCCTGGTGATCGGTAGGGTTTGCTTCGACAAGTTGCTGCATTGCAGCGGCTCCGTCAGCAAGCCGACCTTCGATGAGGAATTTTTCAACTGGTGGAGGCGTGTCGTCGCCAACAGCAACAGAAAAACATGTTGCCATAAGTGCGACACCTAGATTTGTCCATCGCATGTCAATTTTCCGGTTAAAGTGGTCAAAAGAAAAATCTTACATATCGTCGCCGGTTGACGCTTAGCAATAACCAGGCCGAGTTTGCTGCGGCCCTGTCCGCCGATACGGTTAGTTCGTTGAAAAGTGATTTACCCTAAGCCAATCTTCCAAGCGAGCTGGCCAGGTGGAAAGAACCGGGTTGTTCCCGCCCAGGCCGACTCCGTGACCGCCTTTTTGGTAGATATGTAGTTCGCAGCCCACGCCGTGTTTTCGAAGTGCCGAATAGAATTCGATCGCGTTTTCGACAGGTACAGCCTGATCTTCTGTTGTGTGGAAAATAAACGTCGGTGGAGTCTTGCTGGTGACGTGTTTCTCGTTGGACAGCAACTCAACCAGTTCAGGACTGTGATAACGATCGTTGCCGAACAGATTTCGTCGAGACCCTTTGTGTGTGAACTGCTCATCCATGGTGATGACCGGATAGCACAGCACAGCGAAGTCAGGGCGACTGCTGATTTTATCAATCGGATCTGTTGCGTCTGGATTCCCCGAATCAAAGTGTGTGGCGGCGGTCGACGCAAGATGCCCGCCCGCAGAAAATCCCATCACGCCGATGTGTGCCGGGGCAACGCCGATTGCTGCGGCATGGTGTCGAGCAGTGCGGATGGCTCGCAACACATCGCCTTGTTGGATTGGGTGATGGTAGCCTTTTGACCCAAGTCGATACCGCAAAATCCAAGCGCTGATGCCGCGTTTGTTTAGCCAATCGGCAACTTGAAGGCCTTCGTGGTCCATTGCCAATCCGCCGTAGCCTCCTCCGGGACAAACGACGACTCCACATCCGTTAGCGATTTCTTTTGCGGCGGGAAACGCCAGCAGGGCGGGAACATCTTGGTCAGCGGTGCCCATTGTTCCCGGAGCACCCCCGGGCCAAAGCGGTTTCCAGTCTGTGGCTGAAACCACATTCAAAGACATTATGACAAGGCAGAGGAAAAAAATACGCGGCACAGCCAGATCTCCCGAAAACGCAATCGCGGATCAACAATCAATTTTATGATTGATGATCCGCGATTCGAATTGGAAAGGCCAGCAGCGGCTGAAAGTTGTGCTCAACTGTCGTTAGCTATCGTATTTGACGACTAAAAGCGTCTAACCATGATTCATGGTTGCGAACATCGCAGTTTTCGAGCGATCGCTTTTTTCCACGAACCGAAACCAGCCGCTTGATTTGCACGTTGCTCTATTCAGAGCGAGCTGTAATTTCCAGCAGGTGATATCCGAATTGTGTTTTGACTGGACCGTGAACAGTGTTCAGCGATTCGTTGAAGACTACAGTGTCGAATTCTGGAACCATCTGGCCGGGACCAAATGTGCCGAGATCTCCACCGCGAGTACCCGACGGGCACTGGCTGTGTTCTTTGGCGGCATCGGCGAAGTCAACTCCGCCTTCGATTTCGCTTTTCAGTTCCAGACATTTTGCTTCATCACCGACAAGGATGTGTCGAGCAGCGGCCGTGGCCATAATACGGTCTTTCTAAATGAACGATGTTTGTAGGATGTTAGTGAATTATTCCGCAAAGCCTGGAGGTTAACAGTCTGTCGCGGATTCATCGAGCAGACACGCTTTTGAAACTCGATTTGCCACAAATTTCGCGTTTTGATCCGCACCACGCCATTGGTTTGATTCTGAAAAGCGAATGGCAGATTCGTGAGCCTTTTGCCGTTTCACTTCGTCGCGGCACACCCTATCTTTCATTCCCGTAACGGCACGCCGCAACAGCCATCATTCAAAACGAACCGAAAACATGCCTCCCAAACGCATAGCGACGCTATTTAAAGATGCCCAGCCAGAAGAAACCATCACGGTGAAGGGTTGGGTTCGAACTCGGCGAGATTCCAAAAACGGCTTTTCGTTTGTTGAACTAAACGACGGCAGCTGCATGAAGAACCTGCAGATTGTCGTCGACGCAGCAGTGCCGGGCTACGCCGAAATCATTAAAGATGTCACAACCGGCGCGAGCATCGCTGTTGTCGGCGTTGTGAAAGAATCGCCGGGTAAAGGACAGAATATTGAAGTCCATGCGACTTCGCTGGAGCTTCTGGGAGCCGCTGATCCAGCCAGCTTTCCACTTCAAAAGAAGGGGCATAGTTTTGAATTTCTGCGTGAGATCGCTCATCTACGGCCGCGAACAAATACCTTTGGTGCTGTTGCCCGAGTTCGCAACTGTATCAGCCGATCGATTCATAACTTCTTTCAGTCGCGGGGCTTTCTGTATATTAATACTCCAATTATCACCACCAGCGACTGCGAAGGCGCAGGGGAAATGTTTCAGGTGACCACGCTGAATCTGCAGCGAATCGCTCAGGTGCAGACAGAAATCGACTGGAAGCAGGACTTCTTCGGCAAGGCAGCGTCTTTGACTGTCAGCGGTCAGTTGGAAGCAGAAATTTTCGCGACTTCAGTCGGCGATTGTTATACGTTTGGGCCAACGTTCCGAGCTGAAAACAGCAACACAACTCGGCATCTTGCAGAGTTCTGGATGGTTGAACCCGAAATGCCGTTCTATGAACTTGAAGACAACATGGATCTAGCTGAGTCCTTTATCAAGACACTGATCAACGACTGCCTTGATCAGTGTCCGGAGGATATGGAATTCTTCAACCAGCGGATCGACAAGACCGTTCTGGAGACGCTGGAAAATATTCGTAGCAACGACTTTGTAAGACTGCCTTACACCGAAGCAATCGAGCTGCTACAGAACTGCGGCAAGATGTTTGACTATCCGGTTGAATGGGGCACGGATCTTCAAAGCGAACACGAACGCTATCTGACGGAAGAACACTTTAAGCAGCCCGTGATTCTGTACGACTATCCGCGCAGTATCAAGCCGTTCTATATGCGATGCAATGACGACGGTAAGACCGTGCGGGCAATGGACGTGCTGGTTCCAAGAGTTGGTGAAATCATCGGCGGCAGTCAACGCGAAGAGCGATTAGACATCTTGCTGGCTCGCATTGAAGAATGCGGCATGAACCCCGATGATTATTGGTGGTACACAGATCTCAGAAAATACGGTTCCGTCCCCCACAGTGGCTTTGGGCTTGGGCTGGAGCGAGCCGTCCAGCTTATTACGGGAATGACAAACATTCGCGACGTAATCCCGTTTCCACGCACTCCAGGGCACGCTGAATTCTAACGGAAGCCGCTGATTCTGCCCGCAAAAACTACTTTTAACGTCGGAATCGAAAATCGATGAATAATGTGACTGGAAATATTCGGGATTGCCGGTAGACTGCCGCTCCCTCGCACAGGGAAAGAGCCTGTGCGATTCAACACCCAAGAAGTTTAGCGGCAATTTAGCGTCTTGTTTGACGCAATAAATACACTGTCGCGGGGTGGAGCAGCCTGGTAGCTCGCGAGGCTCATAACCTCGAGGTCGTCGGTTCAAATCCGGCCCCCGCCACTACAGCCCCGTTGTCGAAATGTTTTCGACAACGGGGTTTTCTCATGCGCCCACGGAGAGACAGCGGCGAATCACACGCAGTATCGCCAGCGTCCGCAACAAGTTGCGACGTGCCCCGCCTCTCGTCCGCCGGCTGCGATCTCAAACTGAGACCGCCGTGCGACACGCCGTTTCTTCGTCCGGTCCCGTTTCTGGCCCGAAGTCTCGGCTCGAAAGTCGAGACAATCCGCCCGCGCAGGGTCAAAAAACTGAACCGACCGCAAAGCTCTTTGACAATCAGGTGTTAGCGAGCGAATCGAGTCACGATTTCGGCCGAACGTGGTTGAGACGATTGGACCACAGGCGAGTAAATCGGTGTCTGTTTGAACTGAGCGCGCACCTTCACCGCAGAATGCCGACGATTCGGTTCAGCTCCGAATCAAATCAAGCGGCGCGTCGGTGGTAGTACTTCAGCCTGGCACCGAGTCGTTCTCGGCACTCGATCTTAGCAGCGACGGCACCGACTCCTTTCTCTGGATCGATGAGATGGTTGCTCAGACCCTGATGGTTTCTCTCGCCATGATAATGCTGAACGAAGTTGGTAACAGCTCGCTTAAGTGACCGCTGACCGAAGAAGATCATGCGGTCTAGGCACTCGGACTTGAGGCTGCGAAACCATCTCTCCATGTAGGCGTTCAGGTTGGGACTCTTGGGTGGCAACAGCACGACTTCGGTGTCCGTGTTCTGCTCCAGGAATTCGCGCATGGCGATGAAGCTCGTATCGCGCTCCACAATGAGATGCTTGGCGTCTTTCAGGAATCCGTCTTCGCAATCGGTGAGATAGCGGCAGGCCTGTTTCATCCACGTGGCATTCGGGCTCGGCGTGATCCCGGCAATGTGGACGTGACGGGTTTTCAGATGCATCACGGCGAGCACGTAGAACGTGACCAGTCCGTTCCGCGTCCAGACTTCGACAGTCGTGAAGTCCGTGGCAAAGATGGAATCCCAGTGTGCCTTCAGGAACGTCGACCACGCCGGTGTTGGCTGCCGATCGGGTGCTGGTTCGATGCCGTGAGCCTTCAGCACGTTGGCGACGGTGGAATCTGAGATGTGGTAGCCAAGGTTCTTCATCGCTCCCTGAATGCGATCATAGCCCCACGTCGGATTCTCCCTAGCGAAGCGAACAATCGCATCCACGACTTCCTGTCGTATGCGTAGTCGACCGTTTTTTTTTGTCGCTGGAGTCGAACTTCTTCGCGACAAGTTCCCGGTGCCAGCGGAGAATCGTGTCTGGCGTAAAGATGGTCGTCAATTCCAGCAGAGCCTTACGGCCAATGGCGTGAGCCTTGACGGCCAGGAGTCGACGCTGATCGTCGTCGAGCAACAGACGCTTCTTTCCCAGCTTCTTGAGCAGAGCTTCGATCTGTGCGTTCTGGAACTGGATGATCTGCTGCTGTTGCTGATTGGCGAGGCCGCAGAGTGCAGCGAGCAGAATGTGCCATGGCTGGAGCAGGAAGGACATGGTTGACGTCGAAAATCGCCAGTTTCCGGGGCAGACAGGTGAAATCAAGCGGCTGAGATGCGAGACTCTGGCGGGCCGTAAGTCCCGCGTTTTTGCGGCGTTTTGAGTTCGGCACAGTTTTTTGACCCTACGCGTCCTTGACAAACATTCGCAACCGCGATGAAGTGATTTTTGCCCATGATTCCGTCACTCACGTTTCAACTATCGATGGGATATCTTCCTTATTTACCCCAAGGCTCTTCTGTGGAGCCAGTTTTTCTTAGGTAACGGGACGATACTTCGCGTACCGTACCGTACCGTGGCGGAGCGTACCGTGGCGGAGCGGCAACCCTCAACCTTCCGGTTGACCGGGTTATTCGCTACAACCACACACGCGGGAATCTACTTATGTCGCTCAGACGCTTCTTACGGTCACTGATGTCGAACATCGTGACAGGGCGGCAATCGCGGACCCGTAAGTCACTCCAGAAAACTCAGTGGAAGGCCACCGCTGCGGAATCTCTGGAATCGCGAGCGATGCTCTCGGCGTCCTTCGATCTGGACGCGAGTGCCGGCAAGCTGAAGGTGGAGCTGGACAAAAATGCTGCCGAGATTTTCCTGCGCACGCTGCCTGAAAACGGATCTCACGTGCTGCAGTTCAGTTGGGACGGTACCACCTGGAGCAGCGACTTTAATCACGACGGCAATCTGGACGACCTGACACTCGACCAGGATTTCACCATCACGGTCGGCACCGGATTGAACGCATCAGCCGATGTTCTGGACCCGGACGACGGAGCCGTCCACCTGGTGGGTCTCCAGACAGCGGGTAAGGCCCTGACGGTGACTTCCGTCGTCGACCTCTATGTCGAGGGCGACATTGCAACCGAAACCGGCCACATCACACTCGTTGTCTCAGATACGATCAATCTCGCCGGTGGAACTCTGGCACATACACAATCCAGAATCCGGATCGGAGAGCCGAACACAGGATTTCTGCCTGATGCCGACAGCAACAGCGACGGACGCGTCACCATTACCGGAGGCAACGTCACGATCAAGGCCACACAGACCGAGAAGAAATCGCAACGTCAGGTCTTTGGTCAGGACAGCATTACTGCCACGATTGACATTACAGACAGCGATCTCTCGGGCGACCAGGTCAGTGTCATTGCCAGCAGTCAGGATCTGGTCTACGGCGATGACTCAGCGACATACAGCAATTATATCCAGCCATTCGTCGGCGCAGTCGTTGACGGACTTCTTGGTGGTGGTTCTCCTGCCGGTCTGTTTTTCCGGGAAGCGGAATCTGCAGTCACGATTACCGACAGCACTCTTACTGCCACGGATGATCTGCAGGTCAACAGCCTGAATCACACCGATGCCACTGCAACAGCAATCGCAGCCAGGCCGGCATACCTGGATAAGGAAGAGCAGACACATGCGGGATACAAGTTCCTGAACACATTGAGTGTTGGCGTCACATCCGCCACGGGAACAGCCACGATCGACATTGCGGGAGCCAGTTCACTGACCTCCACTCTGGGTGATGTCGCTGTGAAAGCCGAAGCCACAGTCAAATCCAGTGTGACAGCACGCACAACTCAGAACATCAATGCAGACTCACCCGCACATCAGTTTGGCGGTTCCTTCTCGGTTACGTTATCTGACACCACAGTCACCGCCACACTGGGAGAACAGGCATCCATTGCAGCGCCCTCCGGAAGCGTGAATTTTGAGGCACTGGGGACGGTTACCAATACGGGCAGTGCAACGTCTTCGTCATATAAGGACGGGACAGCGGGGCTGACGGTCGCGGTGGGTTCGGATACGACGACGGTCACGACAACAGTGGATGGCGATATTCAGTCGGGTGGTACAGTCACAAAGACACAATCCTTGGCGACCGCAGACATCGGCCCTGACCCTGACAATGTCGCCAGGATCAATACCCTGACGATTCCGGACCACGGGTTTGTGGATGGTCAAACGGTGGATTTCCGGGTCAACAGTTCGTCGGGCGATACGCCTTCCATTGGGGATCTAGTGGATGGGGAATCGCTTCGTGTCCGCGTCCTGAACGAAAACAGCATCCAACTGTACCTGACAGAAGAAATTGATCTCCGCGTCCCGAACGGCGATCCCGCATCGCAGCACACACTGTCCACGTACGACACACTGCCCGCCTTTGATCCGCAGCAGGTCGTCAGTGGCAGTTCCATCACCATTCCTGGCAATCCCTTCGAAGTCGGACAGGCCGTTCTGTACCGGATTGCCCCGCCAGACGATACGCATCCCAGTGAACCGATTAACGGGCTGTTTGACGGCACGACCTACTACGTCATCCCGGATGCTGGCGACCCGGATCGTTTTCAGCTGGCGCTGTCTGCTGCTGACGCGCTGGATGAACAGGCGGTCCAGTTGACCGGCCCCGGCGCAGGGGATCGACATTATCTGACGTATGTTTCGGACTCACACGGCTTTCAGCCGGTAACGGACGTGAATCCCGGGACGAATACGATTTCCATTGCTGCGACCAGCGGAATTGAAACCGGGGATCCGCTGCTGTACCAGGCCGACCCTAATGTGCAGAACACGCAGGTCATAGAACGGCATTACGGCTTCACGAACGAGGGGCTGACCAGTTCTTTTGACGCCACGGGAACGGTTGATTACGGCCAGCCGGTCCTCGAACCGGCCACTTACGCTCTGACGATTCCCAATCACGGCTGGCAGACCGGGGACAGCGTGGTCTACAGCGTGTCTGATGAAAACGGCGAGACATCACCGACCATTCTTGTGGGCGAAGACAGTGAACTGACGGATGGAGTCACCTATCGGATTATCCGTGTGGATGACCATACCATTCAGCTGGCCCTGCCTGAATCGTCGAACACGGCTCTGGAACTGGTCGATGGCAGCGAGTCGGGAATTCAGCAACTGAGTCGTGCTGGACAGTCCCGCTTCATCGACCCAGCCGGCACAGTGCAATGGCAGGCAGTGGACACGATCCAGAACACCGTGTTGTTTGACACGACGCACGGACTGGTTACGGGGCAACGGGTGACCTACTCGCCGGGGCAAAGTGCATCCGGTCAACCCAATTCCCCCATTGGAGGCCTGGTTGCTGATGAGGACTACTACGTCATCACGATCAGTGACTACGAGATTCAGTTGTCACAGAATCGTATCGTCAATCCACAGCGTGACGTCTTCGATGGACTCGTCAGTGTGGGCGATGGAGCGGTCGATCTGGGTAGCGGTGCCACGGGTAGCGCCGATTCATTGCATCAGTTCTTCGGTCACACGGTCGACCCGTTGAACGACTGGATTATTTCGCCGAATCACGAATTGGAAACCGGCCAGGCGGTGACCTACAACGCGGGTGACGGCACGGCCATCGGTGGGTTGACCGACGGAGGAACCTACTACGCGGTTCGTCTCGACGCAAACACCCTTCGGCTGGCCGACTCGATTGAGGACGCGAGCACAGTCGCAACGGCCACTGGTGGCGTGGTCGATCAGTCTCAATTGCTGCACAACGAGGGTTATATTTCCAATAGCGGATCTCAAGAAGGAGGTGGTTTTCAGTCATTTCAACCAGGTAAGGACAATATTACCGGAGCGAGTGTGCTACGTCACCCTGGCAACTCGAACGATGTTCCGGAGGACATCACGATCAGTCTCTATGATCAGCTACCAGGTCAAGGTGGCAATATCCTTGCGGAGGGAGTCGCCCTCAACGTCCCAACTGGAGAATGGGCTTTCGTTGATTTTGGCGGACCGGTAGACGTTACTCCAGGTACAACGTACTACCTTGAAATTAAATCGTCGGACCCAGGGGTTTCCTTCGGCGTAGGTACAAGTTTCTACGGTACAGTGGAAGACTCTTACTCGCAAGGTGCGATGTTCGCCGTCGTGGGTGGCCAAGCGCCGACAAGCTATGGCCATGACTTCGCTTTCCAGACATTCACATCGGACTCCGAAAACGCCAGCTACCTCTCGCTGGACTCTGCCGGTACTGGCACGCTTCAGACCCTGACCACCGATTCTTTCGTGTTTCCCGTGGAAGCGAGCCGAACCGAACCAGTCGTGGATATGACTGACAACACGATTGAACTGGTAGGACACGGCCTCACCGACGGCCAGAAAGTCCACTACCAGACCAGTGGTGGCAATGCGATTGGCGGCCTTAAAAAAGGCCAGCTGTATGGCGTTCTGGTGCAGGACGATGACCACATTCAGCTGTCGAAACTGCCGGATGTTGACTACACCGATACCGTGACTCCGGTGGGGATTGCTTTGCCACTAAGTCCCGGGGCTACACTGGGCACCGGTCTGCACGTGTTCCGCATTGTTCCGAAAGTGGAACTGTTCAACCGGGCCGACACGACAATCGCATTTGATCCCACAATAGTTTCCCCTGTCGATCTGGCTGCAAACCGGATTCGTGTTCCGGGGCACGGGCTGTCCCGGGGTGACAGTGTGCGTTATCTGGCTGGCGGAGATGTTCCAGTCGGTGGACTGACCAGCGGAACCGAATACTTTGCCATTCCGGTCACTGACAGCAGCGGGAATGCCACAGCCTGGCTGCAGCTTGCGTCCAGTCCGGCCAACGCGGAAAGTCAGATACCTGTCTTACTCTCACGGGGCGCCACCGGCGATCGTCACGGGATTCAGATTTCGTCAATGGCAACTCAGAGTGATGTTCCGGTGGGTGGTTTGAACAGCGGCGTGACTTACTACGCCATCGTGGACAGTCCTGGCACTCTGCGTCTGGCCGAGTCGCCACAGGAAGCACTGGGAGCGGTGGCTCAGGATCTGACTCCTTCCGGGACGACATCGGATCCTGATTACTCGCTGGAGAGTTTCAATGGCATCGTGGTGAGTGCCGAGCTGACAGCAAAGAACACGCAGAATGCAGGCACACTGATTGGAAGTTCTCCGACTTTGTCGGACTTCATTACAAAGCCGGAGGTCATTGGTCGGCGTTTTTACAACAACAAACTGCTGCCGGACTACCGATCACCGGGCCCGCAAAAATTGTCGAAATACTCAAAGAAGAGCGGGTCATTTGTTGCGAGCGTTGCCGTGAATCTGGTTGATCACAATGTCTCTGTCACCGCGGGTAGCACGGACACAGAACTTGTGCTGACTTCTGCAACAGACGTCAGGGTCACGGCCGACATCACTCAGAAAGTGCAGACCAAGGCCCAGGGCAATGCGGTGACGGCCCCCGGAAGAAAATACGTCTTCAGTGCGGGGTTCGCGTGGAGCAATGTCGAAGATACGGCGCTGGCAACGGTCGGAAATCAAGCCTCGATCGATGCCCCCGGAACACTCGCCGTGACGGCGAACATCAAATATCCACTTTTGGTCAGCAAACACGACCTGATTCCGTTCACTTTTTCTGACTGTCATGATGATGATAACGCGAATACGGCGTGTCACCCGCTCAAAGATCTCTCGACGTATCTGGACGGCTCCTTTGGTCTGAGCCGGGTTCTGAATACCTGGGCCAACAGCAAGGCCTTTACGCCAAAGCGTGAACAGACCTACAAAGCTGGAGACGATGGAAACGGCACTGAAACGAAAAATTCGCTGCCCAAAGCGGCATTTACTTTCTCCATCGGAACCGGCCAGTACACAAATGAATCGCACGCCATTATCAGATCGGGAGCTCGGATCAACCAGAGTTCCATCCATGTCGGTAAGAGTCAGGTCAATGTTCTCGCCGACACCGATATCACGCTGGTCGGCCTGGCCGGCATCATGCACTTGCGACTCAATGAGGACGCCGCTGCGAAAGCGGTTATCAATTTCGACAAGGACTTTAACAGTCTTGGCAATGCCTTCAGTCTGACGGCGAACAAGTCCGAATCATTTGGTCTGGGATTCTCCTACATGGAACAGATCCTGACCGATATCACGGTCGCAACCATTGAAAGTGGTGCACTGGTCAGCAGCGGAAGAAATTCCAGGCTGGAGGACGAAGAGTACGGGCAGGGAGTCACAGTCAAAGCCGCGGAATTTGCCAAGACATTCAATTTTTCGCAATCGGGGGCAGATTCCGAAGGTGTCGGAGTGGCGGGGAGCGTGGGGATCACCCGGCATCAGGGCAGCTTTACGGTTGCCAGTGTAGGCGATGGCGTCGCGATTGACTCGGCCGGCCGGCTGACCATCGCAGCTGACAGTGAGGCGCTCCACAGTGTCGGCGCAGGCAGTTTTGCCTTTGGTGACGCAGCCGGGATTGGTCTGTCGGCAGGCGTCATCGTCACCGATCGTCAGTCCGGCGCATTTCTTGGATCATTGCCTGATGACTGGAATGTTCCCGGTCTGGATCAATCCCCCGGGGCGTCTGTCACTAGTCCATTCATTGATGTGTCCGGCCTGGTACTGGATGCGAAAAACACAGGACAACAGACAGCGGTTTCGGTGGTGGGCAGTGTCGCCAAAGGCAGTAATCGGGCATCAGGCGCTTTTGTGAAAGGGGTGACCCCACGACCGAATGCATCTGCCAACCATATCGGAATTGCCGGCGACACGGCGATCAATGTGGCTCACGAAGACACCCTTGCTCAGATGAGTTTTACCGGTCAGGTGACGGTGCTGGACCTGGTCGAAATCCAGGCATTGAACAGGACGGATTTTCTTGCCGTGTCCGGGGCCGCAGCGATCGCCTGGAACAGTAAGGCCGGTCAGACAGCTTCCGTTGCGATGACGGCTGCTGTGGCGAGAAATGAGATTCACCTGACGACAGAGAGCATTCTGTCCGGTCAGTCTCCGGGGCAGAACGTCGCCTGGACTTCCGACAGTCTGGAGATGAACGCGGACAGCACAGGAGTGATCTTTGCCGTGACAGCCGCTCTGGGAATTGCCAATGTCGATGATCCGGACTTTGCTTTGAATGTCGCGTTTTCACTGGGCTGGAATGAACTCGACGAGACGGTCCTGACCCACATCGATGATGGAGATTTTTCAGTCGCGGGCAGCGCTGGCCTGGGCAGTGAGAATTCCCGGGAGATTCATGCCGATGGGGGGGGAGCCGCGTTCACGCTGGGTGAAAGCACAGGCGTGGCAGTGGGAATTGGAACTTCCACAGGTTTCAATGATGTCCAGCTGACAGTCGATGCGGCAATCCGGGGTGGCACGCTCCATGCCCGGTCGCTGAGCATCGACGCCACAGCCAATCCTCTGGTTCAGGCGTGGGCCCTTGCCGGCGCTGGAGAATTTTCGCGTCCTACGGCGGGACGGGAGAAAGAATCGATCCTCGACCTGCAGGTGGCCGGTGCGCTGGCTTTCAACTCACTGTCAAAGCTCGTCGCCACAGCGCGGATAGAACGTGAGACTGCCGGGTCTGTCACCATCGTCACACAGGAAAATCTGTCCCTGACCGCAGTCAGTACGGGCCGCATCGAAGCAGTTGTCGGTCAGGCGCTGCTGGATTTGTCTTTCAGTTCCAGTACCTCGCTGGTCGCAGTCGAACTGGGCACAGCACTCAGTTTCAACGAGATCGGATCGGAGAGTCTCTGTTCGGCCAGTATCGTCGGCGCCAATGTCACAGCGGGCGGTGCTGTCAGGCTCGACAGTGATTATGCCCCCGACATCCGATCCGTGTCTGTTGCTGCGAGTCTGGGTGTCATGGTCAATTCTAACGTCAAAGGAAAACAGGTTTTCTCTGTCGATGGAGTCGGTTCCGCAGCCGTCAACAGGATCTCCGGCACGGCCAGCTCCGTGATCGCAGACGGCACCGTCCGCACGACTCAGGCCGCAGTTGGCGATGTTCACCTGGCGGTCAACGACAAATCGCAGATCCAGTCTGTCACCCCGACCGTGATGCTCTCAGTCTCCACCAAGCCTTCGCTGGTCGACGTCTCAGCTGGAATTGCCTATGCGGAAAACACCATTGGCAACACGGTCACAGCCAGTATCGAGGATAATGCCAGCGTGGACTCGGCCCGTGACGTGATCGTTTCGGCCTCGTCCGGGACAGCGGGTTCCGATACGACAGACGCTTCCGGACCGGACAGCAGCGGTGATGTGTTCAGTCAGCCGGATATCCTGTCCCAGACACACAGCGCGGCAGCAGCCATCACGACATCCACGGCAATCAATCTGAATTATATCGGGACGTTTACGCACAACCAGCTGGAAAGGACAGTTCAGGCACACATCCTCAGCAGTGCCATTGACGCCGCGGGTGATATCACAGTCACTGCCGAAGAACAGGCCTCGATCCGGGCTGTCAGCAGCGGCAGTCAACTGACAGTTCAGGCGGCTACCGGGACAAGCGGAATAGAGGTCAGAGCAGGTGCAATCACCCAGTTCGCCACCAACGATCTCCATACCACCGTCACCGCGGAGGTGATCGGTTGCCGTGATCAAGACGGTATTTCAAAAGGTATTGCAGCTGCCGGAAGTGTGATGGTCAGCGCATCGAAGGCAGAGTTTGTCTCTGCGGAGATGTATACGGTCAGTGTCGGCGCCGCGATCGGCAGCAAGCTGTCGATTGACGCTGATGCCGCCATCACAACTGTCCGGAATACGCTTGGTTCTATAGACACTCAGAACTCCGATTCTCGCACCCACGCGACGATTGACAGTTCCAGCATCGATGCGCGGTCCGTGACAGTCGAGGCTGCTTCCAGTCCGTTCCTGTACGCGAAGGTGTGGGATGTTGATGTCCAGGTTTCTCTGGGTGCCGATTTTGCTCTGGCGGCGGTGTATGGCCAGATTACAGCCCGGAGCCTGCTGGCCGATGACGTTTCTGCAGGTATCCGGAACAATTCGGATGTGACAGCGACTGCCGGTGACATCCAGGTCCTGGCAGCACTGGATCTGCCACCCGAATCCAGCCAGCCTGATCCCAATCTCGATCGCTACAGCCCGCCGGACTCAACCAGCGTCTACGCAGAGACTCACGGCGTGGGAGTTGCCGTCGCAGCATCCAAGAGCCATGGTGAAGTGCCACCGATTGCTGTTGCCGTCTCCGTAATTCGCAGTCACGTGGAAAGTACATCTCGAAGCCGCATCATCGCAGAGGTCGAAAACAGCAGCCTGACCGCATCTGACAATGTCACAGTTTCCACCGCCGACCACACCACCGTTTATGGAGTTGCCCGGGACACGTCTGTCGCGATCTCTGACTCGCTGTCGGTTGGTGTCGCGGTACCGAAGGCAGAGCAGACAATTGAAAACACCGTCCAGGCAACTGTGGAATCGACGTCTGATGGTGAATCTGAGATGGACATTGTCGCTCAGAGCGGAGACATCGATGTCACCGCCACATCCGACGCTCACGTAAAGACCGAGACCACTGTCTGGAGCGCATCAGCCGGGATCGTCAGTGTCTCTGACAGCAGTTCCACGACAAAATCACAGATCTCAGAAGCGGCATCCCTTGAAGCAGCGGTGAAAGGTAACGGCGGAGCAAATCGACTGCATCTGCAGGCACCACAGGGGAGTGCCAACGTGCGAAGCCGATTTGATGGACATTCCGAATCCAGTATTCATTCCGGTGCCGTATCGGTCTCGGTCGGTGGATCGGTTGATACGGTAAGTTCCCGCTCCGTCACATCCCCCACCGTTTCTGCTTTCATTCAGGGCGTCACCACGGTCGAAGCGTTCGAGGATGTCGTGGTTCAGGCAGATGCCGAAGGGCACGCTCAGAATGAGTCAAAACAGACCTCGGTGGGATTATTTTTCGCCGGTAGTGGCCTGAACCAGAACAGTATTGCCGGTCCGAAAGTGTCCGCATGGATTGGTGATCCGCAATCTACCTATGAAAATCAGGCACAGTGGCGGCCATCCTTTGAAACCACAGTTGAGGGCGGTGAAGGAATCACACTGCGTGCACAATCCTTTATTGATGCGGCGACCGAATCCCAGATGATCGGCGGTTCTATCTCCATTACGGTCCTTTCTCCCGAAAGCCATGCGACGGTGAATCCGACCGTCAAGGTGGACGTCGGACCAGGCACACATCTCAAGAGCCTGAACGTCATTGAAATAGAAGCGTTTGGAGGACTGGACCAGTCTCCCAGGCCCTCCACGTTTGACGCGTCGCGGATCGACGGAGATGAGAACACAATAGAATATGCAGACCTCCACCGATTACAGACTGGAAATGTGGTCCAGTACTCGAAGGGAGTCGATGAGAACGGGGTCGATAATAATCTCGTAAGCGGACTCGAGTCTGGCAAGGAATATCAGGTTATCGTGGTTACCGACGAACTCGTGCAACTGGGCTCACAGATCGAAAGCTCTCAGGCCAGCGTCGACGTCGATACCGATCAGTTACGGTTCAGCAGCAGAGTCAGCTTTCAACAGCCGTTCACACCCGCTTCCGACACTGCGGGAATAGCCGACACGTGGGAAGATGTCATCAATCAGCCGTACCTGGACAACCACTGGGATCACATCGTTAAAGAATGGGATGAGGTGATTTATCGCCCGGTGAACGGGTCTGATTTCACAATACCCGGGCTGCTGCCTGAGCATCAATACCGGGTCAATCGCGTCTCCGATGACAGCATCATGCTGGTTGACACAAGTGATATTCCCGCTGTCCCGCGGGTCATCAGCGGGGCTAATGTCGTGAGTAACAACATTGTCACTGACGGATTTCAAGTGCCAGGTCATGGGTTTGTCGACGGTCAGCATGTCACATATCGGGCTGCTGATCCCGTCATATTCTCTTCCGGTGTCACGAATGTGGATGTCAGTGATGACTCGGAAAACCTTGGCCAGTTGATCTTCACCGAACAGGACCAGGCCGACTTGACGCACAGTCTGTATCTGGGGAACGACATTAATCGGTTCAGCAACGGCGACCTTGTCGAATACCGGGCGGCTGCTGCGCCAGGGACCTGGTACTGGACGGAAGGTCCCGCTGCGAAGCCTCAATCCGAAGACACAACGGATTCTTCAGACTCACCACACAGTCTGACAGGAACACAGTTCTGGGCAGGAGGTTCGACAGACGAGGGTGGTAGTGTGGTGGGTGGAGCTTACGCCAACTGGGCCGCAGGCAGCCCCGCTCTGCCCCCCAGTGAGCAGCACTACGTGACAATCGACAGCACGGGGACCTGGCACGACGCTGACGGCGAAGCATCAGCACAGAATCAGTACGTGATCGAGTATCCGCAGTTCGTGTTATTTACCGATCAGGACGGGAAGAGTCAGCATAACGCCAGGAACTTTGCCAAGCAAAAAGGTGGCTGGCTGCCGTCCATTACTAGTGAAGAGGAATGGCAGCAGGCAAAAACGGTGGCCGCGGGCCACAGGGTCTGGCTGGGTGGATCTGACGATGCCCGGGAAGACACCTGGGTCTGGGACGGTGGTGGCCATGATCCCGAACATGCCGAGCAGTTCTGGGACGGTGGGAAACACGGGTCTTCCACATTGAATTTTTCAATTCCGTGGCAGTCTGAAGAACCCAATGACGGGGGAAGTTTTACGGCCGTGCGCAACCGTGAGACCGGCCTGGAGATGCTGAGCAGCGGAGACTGGAATGATGAAGATAAGGATACGCATCAAACCGCGATCCTGGTGGAATTTCCGCGCTATCAGGTCATCACCAAGCTTCAAAACGGGTCGTCCACATTCAATTTCGCCGATGCCCGTGATGACGCTGGAGCTCGACGAGGGTGGATAGCCACAATTGGATCCCAGGATGACAACGATCTGATTACCGGGCTGATGACGGACAACACAGAGGTTGCATGGATCGGGGCTTCCAATGACCAGGTGATCGGGGGACTGAAAAACGGTGGACGCTATCAGGTCAGGATTATGGAACCGGGCGATTTCGGGTTTCAGCAACAGTCAATTCAACTGCTGGAAATGGGCGCACTCGTCGGTGCTGCTCCGATCGCAATTGATAATTCCGGACTGGCATCTTCTGTCAATCATTCACTGACCGCTCTTTCCAAACTGCCTCTGACACTGGTTTTGGATTCCGGGACAGATGCCCCTCCGGTGTCGCTGGAATCGGGGCGCACCTACTACGTCAATCCGATCGACAGCGATCATTTCTACCTGAGTGAGACACCGGGTGGCAATAATCTGAAAGTGAACGGAACCGACTGGATAGACGGTTTGATCACCATCGGCAGCGCCGGCTTCATCGGGACCATGGGAGTAGATCTGACCGATGTCGGTCAGGGACTGCACAACCTGGTCTTCGATATTGCAGAGACCAGCGGCACGCAGAACCTGATCTACAAGAAAGGCCTGCAGGCGAAACCGGACGGAACCGGAACCGCATCCAGCTATGTTCATGCAGCAGGTGGCACTCTGGTGGCCCAGTCGATCCGTCCAAGTTCCACTAGTACGGCCAAGCCGGATGTTGCAATCGTTCTGTCGTCCGGCAGTCGCGTCCAGGCAGCGCGTGATATCGATATCACGGCTCTATCGGCCGGCAATGCGAATACCAGTACGGAAGCCTACGGGGGGGCTATCGTGTCAGGCGCCGGTGCACACTCCACATCGACCGTCGATCACGAGGCGAAAGTTCAGCTTTACGGCAATCTTCACGCCAACAGACGTCTTACTGTGGAGTCCAAAATCAGCGATGCTGTCGAAGCACACGCCGATACAAAAAGCTATGGGGCGGTCGATGCGAATGCCAAGTCGAATACCAAAATTAAACACTCATTCACATCCTTGATCGATGTCGATCAAGGTGCCAGACTGTTTGCCGGCGACTCCATCGAACTGAATGCCTACACCTATCTCGATGACCTGATGACGTCGAATACGCACTCAGGAGCACTGTTCGGAACGTCCAAAGCCAATCAGGATGACAACAGCGGTATTAACATCACATCCAGCGATAAAAATAAAA
The DNA here is from genome assembly GCA_041689795.1 of Fuerstiella sp. GTDB lineage: Bacteria > Planctomycetota > Planctomycetia > Planctomycetales > Planctomycetaceae > Fuerstiella. The sequence goes on from JBDNFN010000091.1 coordinate 31,531, forward strand.
ACACAACGGGAATCAATATTACCCGGGCACATCTGCTCGCCGATGAGATTTACCTGAATTCCAGAGTGCTCGGAATCGATACCGCACCGGAGGACACGGATGGTGAGGTTGTGGTGGCCTTTGGCGGTGGAATGCAGAACGCCAATCAGGCTACGGCTACCGTGAATGTCAATGAAACCACTTCGGTCAACATCAACAACAATGCAAAACTCGTCGGCGACAGGGTGGAAATCACTGCCACTCAACAGAACCTCAATCTTCACACTCGATCACACACCCGCCGGGGTCGAGCCGCTTCAAAGTCGGAAGCTAAAATTAACTACACCGGGACGTCACAGATCACCAGTTCTGCCGGAGCCACGGTGGTCACGGAAAACCTGATTGTGCAGGCTGATCAGGTCATTGATGACGGTGATATCAGCGCCGCGGCGGACAGTGACCGGGGCGACTTTTATCCAACCTACAAGCTGAATGCCAATCGGGAGATCGACTGGAATGCAACGGTTCTGGGCCGCAGGCAGGCCACGCTCGATGTGGATGCCGACGGTACCATTGTTGCCGCCGAGGGGCTGGTCGTTCAGTCGTACAAATATGTGAACGGCAGCTACACCTTCGAGGAGGCACAAACGCACGCCGAGAGCCTGGGGGGACGTCTGGTCACAATTCGCTCCGCCGCAGAGCAACAGCTGCTTGAGGAATTTATCGCCACGCAGATCGCCACGCAGACAGTGGTAGGGAATTTCTGGATAGGCGCCAGCGATGAGGGTCACGAAGGAACGTGGAAGTGGCTGGAAGACGAAGAACAGGACGTCACTTTCTGGACCGAGACCGGTGATGAGCTGTTCTGGACGGGCGGCGCTTCGGGTCACGCCGTGGACAACGCTTACTCGAACTGGGGAACCGGGTACCCGGTCATTGATCAGGCGGCCGAACTTGATGATGGCGTCTGGGGTATTCCAGCCGTCGCTCAGTCATTCCAGCCTGGCGGTGACAATATGACCGGCGCAAGTGTCAAATTGTCTTCCTTTGGCGGTCCGTCGGATGTCACCATCGAACTCCACGACACCCTTCCTGCCTCAAGTGAAAACTTGCTGACTACAGCGACCGCTCTGAATGTTTCCCCTGATGAATGGGCCACGGTGCAGTTTGAGGAGCGGGTGACGGTGGATCCCGGGGCCACTTATTACCTGGTGTTTTCTTTGTCCAACGAGACCGCAAAGTTCAGCGTCTCGACAAAGGACCCCTATCCCACGGGGAGGTTGTTTTACACGAACGGTTATTTGGCCTCGCCCAATGAGGCGGACCTCGCATTTCGAACGTTTACCGAGGAGGACACCGTCGGGCCGGCAGGTGACGGAAACGATTACGCTGCACTCCGAATGTCCACAGATTCTCGGGGTAACCTTACGTCTGACTGGATTGCCTCCCCTGCCGACAAGCAGCGTTACTACGTACTGAAAACAATGGGCGGCAACGGCAGCCAGACTCTTGAACTGAGAAAGAATTCTGCCCGTGAATCAGGTACCTGGACATGGCAGGAAGCGCTGGCCGACGCCGCGTCTCACAGTCCGTCAGGGACCATTGCCGACATCCAGTCAGAGGCGGATGAGGAACGGTTACGGGAACTGTTCCATGAGGAATTCTGTGGGGGACAGAATAATCCCCGAGGAAAATGTCTGCCTGATCACGAATACGTCGGACTCTGGATCAATGCCAGCGATGAGGTCACCGAAGGCGAGTGGCACCGGCCTGTCAACGGATTCTCGAATTGGAACTCGGGCGAGCCGAATAATTCTGGAGGCAACGAAAACGCGGCTCAGTATCAGGTCTCCAATCATTCATGGAACGATCTTGACGGAACACAGGAACTGCCCTTCATTGTCGAATACGATCAGATCACGATTGAGTTTGTATCGTTTGACGAGCCACAGTCGTCTGATTCCATAGCCGGCCAGAACTACCAATTTGAGATCAGTGACATCGCAGCATCGAATGTCACCAATACGGCCACGTTGAAAGGTACGCCATTATTTTATGCCCACGCGCACGTCGATCTGGAGAATCACTCCAGTCGCGACCTTGTGGTGGGTGATGTGGACCTGGTCAGTTTCCCGTATTCCCCGAATGTCAGTGTCAGTGTCGGTTTGAATGCCAGTCAGGAAAACTGGGATTACACGACGACACTGCCTGCTGGAGAGACGCTGGGAGGCCAGTTTTATGCTCGCAATCTGTGGTCCGATCCCTCCACGGCAACGCCACTGCTGCAGATCAGCGGGACGATTAACAATCCCAGTGGTGTCGTTGAACTGAAGAATCTGTCCGGTGACATCACAGGCGGCGGCGTGACAGGCGGTGGCGTGACGTCACGTGGCGTCATTGAGGGCCATGAGATTTTTATCGATGCCCCTGACGGAGCTGTCGATAGCGTAGATTCCGCCGAGACATTCCTGATTCGACTGCACGACGCGCGACTGTTGTCGCCCAACCTGTCGGTGATTGCCGGTGAACAGCTTACGCTGGACGTGCAGGCCGAGCCCGATGAAACGGGGCGTGCTCGCGGAGTCGACCGCCTGGAAGGCAGTGTGGTCGATGTCGGGCTGCTGGCCTGGGACGATTATTCTGTTCTGCAGGACGCCCCGGCTGGTTACTGGGACCTGAATGAAAAGACCGGAACCGTTGCCCGTGATGCGTCCCATTCGGGCGTCAACGGAACCTACGCCAATGTCACGCTGGGTGTGGTCGGGCCCATTAAACAGCAACCGGATACGGCCGTCTCCATTGGAGGAACCGGTTCCATCAAGATACCGGATTCTTCCAGTCTGTACGGGAATCAGGCTCAGACGGTCACAGGCTGGTTCAAGGTTGACAGTCTGGCGCATGACTGGCAGGCCGTCTATTTCAAGGGTAACCCGGGAGATGGTGATACGGATTTCACCAGCGGTGGAACGAATCGCGAAAACGTTCTGTGGGTCAACAAAGCTGGCTACCTGCACTTCAATGTCGCATTCACCGGCAGTCTGGCCCAGGAAGCGTTGACCACTTCTTCGAATCTGGTGAAGGCAGGATGCTGGTACCATTTCGCAACCGTTGCGGACCTGGTCCAGGGGAAAATGAGTGTATACCTGAACGGAAAACTTCTTCTGACTCAGGACACCGGGACGGATCACAGCATTCACGATACGACCGGAGACTGGCTGCTGGGGAAAAGCCCGTCCGGCTCAGAGCTCGACGGCGCACTGGACGACTTCGCGATCTTTAACACCGTGCTGTCCGAAGAGCAGATTGCCCGCCAGTATGCTGCGGGGAAATCTTCGGTCTCCTTTCCGGTCGATACCCACTATGTGATCGACGGTTTTGTAGCGGACCTGCAGTTAGACGCATTGCATCGTGAAATCCGGTCCGCGGGTAATCTGACCATCACCGGGCGCGGCGCAGATGGAACGCCTCTGGCAGGAGCGGTACCCACGGACAGTCTGCCGACAGTTCAGATTCAGGCGCATGTCGAGATCGCAGATCTGGCAACCGGCCAGCTCACGGTCACCACCAATGGAGACATTCATCTGTCAGAGGGAGTCGATTACATCCGTGAAAAGATCGACGGAACATTCAGCTATGCTCAGGCCTTTACAGATGCCGGGACGAACGGTCGCTGGCTGACCACAATTTCCGACAGTGACGAACAGAGAATTGTCAGAACAGTTGCTGAAGGTGAAGCCGTCTGGTTTGGTGCGAACGATGTGCGTCTCGAAGGAGACTGGAACTGGGTCGCAGGACAGGTCCTCACAACACCATTCTATCTGGGTGATTATCGAGCGGGAAACCTTCTGACGGAAGACAGCGAACTCACGGAAGACAGCGAACTCCGCGAGGCCCTGGCGGATGTCTACACCAACTGGGCTGTTGATCCTCAGGGATTCCAAACACAACCCGTCAATTCCTACAGCAACGAACACTTTGCCGTCATGCGCAGTGATGGTTACTGGGATGATGTTGCCCCGGTCTGGGATGCACCCAGCGTTCAGAGTGAACAGGTCCCATGGCTGGCCGCTGTCCGGCAGTTCGCCCCGGTGGCATTCTGGCGTCTGGGAGAAGCTGCTGGAGAGAGCACTGCCGTTGATCTGGTAGCTCCGAACGGCCCCGGCGGAATCTATTCGGGTGTCACACTGGGTGTGGCAGGAGCCATATCCTACGACGGAAATACGGCGGCTGGATTTGGCGACGCGGCGTCGAACAGCCATGTGTTAATCTCTAATGATACACGACTGTACGGACATCAGGCGCAGACCGTAACCGGCTGGTTTCAGGTCGATGATCTCGATGCAACATGGCAGGCCGTTTATTTCAAAGGTGATCCCGGAGACGATGCGACGGACTACGGTCAGAGTCAGTCCGGAACGAATCGTGAAAACACCTTCTGGGTGAATTCCAGCGGACTGCTGTACATGGCCATGTCACTGGAAGGCAGCAGCCATGAGCTGACTCTGTCCAGTCAATCAGGTCTCATTCAGCCAGGTCAGTGGCATCATTTTGCCACAGTGATCGATGCAGAATATGGTGAATTAAAGATTTACCTGGATGGTCAGCCTGTCGCGCAGGTCGAGATTCCTTCTGGAGATGCAATTCATGACACGAGTGGTGACTGGCGTCTGGGAAACAGTCCTTCCGGAATGTCCAGTCTCCACGGCCTGCTGGATGATTACGCGATCTACAACACTGTTCTGACCGCTGACCAGATTGAAAGGCAGTATTCTGCCGGAATTTCCAGCGGTGACAGCGAGGTTCTGTTCTGGCAGGGCAAGTCAACAGGATCAGCTGTCGATGGTGCCTATACGAACTGGAATACGGGTGAACCCAACAACAATAATGGTGGCCACAGCGAAAATCATGTGGAACTGCGGGTCTACACGGACTCTGCCGGCACAGTCAGTTCTTACTGGAATGATGTCACCGATGATCAGCAGCAATACTACGTGCTGAAAACCCTTGATGTGGACGGCAACCCGTCTTTCGAGCTCCGACTAAACGAGGCTGACACGGAGGGGCAGAAGTTCACCTGGCAGGAAGCTCTGGTGGATGCGGAAAAGCGTGGGGGAGTGGTTGCCAACATCACCAAGCGGCAGGACGAAGAACTTTTTGTTCAGCTCGTGAAGGAGGCCGAGTTGCTCGCACAAGAGGATCAGGTTTCTGTCTGGGTCAACGCAACCGACGAACTCATCGAAGGGCAGTGGCGACGACCCGTCCAAGTGCGTGGCTATCCCTATGTCTTGGAAACACCACAGGGCCTGGATTTTGTGGACGGGACCTTCACGTTTGCAAATGCCTGGTTTGATGCGTATCAGCGTGGAGGCTGGGTCGCCACAGTCAACTCGGCCACAGAGCAGAAGTCGATCGCCGCTCTGGCGGATGGCCGAGAAATCTGGCTGGGAGCCTCCGATTCCAAGTCGGAAGCGTTCTGGCACTGGTTGGAGCCCGCCTACCGCGATGTCCCGTTCTGGAAGGGCAATGGTACCGGAGCGCCTGTGGAGGATGCTTTCACCAACTGGAACAACTTCCCGAACGACAATTATCCCCCCGAGCCCAACAACGATGGAGGCAACGAGGATTTTGGTGAACTTGGAACAAACGGAGGCTGGAATGACCTGCCCATCACTTCTACACGTCCTTACATCGCAACGACAAGAGTCATCAGAGGGGCCGGACAAACCAGTACTGTGGGTCAGACTATGCGGGTCGCCAGCATCACTTCGTCTGCCGGCAATGTGTGGCTTGACGCACCGGGCGATGTTGAGATTGATGGCGTCATTCAGACGGGAAATGAACAGACGTTCACATGGAATGGGACGGGACAGGTCCTGAATGACACGTCGGATCCCGGTTCCTCGTCAGACGTACAGATTATCAGCGCCTCGCTGCAACTCGCGGGTATTGGTGGACTGGGCAGCAAAACAGTCCCGCTTCATACTCAGGTGCAGTCCCTGCACGCCTTCGGCCCGACTCATTCCATCAACGTTCTGAATGAGGGAAATCTGGATGCAGGTGATCTGGTAATTCACAAAGGCGATTTGCAGATCGTCACCGAAGGGGTCCTGGAGATCGACGGTCCGCTATCCGTGGAAGGCGGCGGCCACGTGACTCTCGTCGCCAACGGCTCCAAAACAGTTCTGGGTATGATCGAAGGGCCATTCACACACGCAGAAGCCGCCGCCGACGCCATAGCCCGAGGCGGTCGCCTGCCCGTGATCCTGACTGAAGCAGACCAGGAAGCCGTGGAATATGTTGCCGATGGCAATATGGTCTGGATCGGTGCCACGGATGAGGCCCGGGAAGGCGACTGGCAGTGGTCAATCGATGCCAGCACAAAGAAATCGTTTTACGCAGCACCGGTTCAGTTCTGGAGGGGCGATGCAAGCGGTTCAAAGGTCAACAACGAGTATCAGAACTGGAACATCGGCGAACCAAATAATTACGCCGGGGATGAAAACCATATCGAAATGTATGTCGACGGGAAGTGGAATGACATCAATCAGGATGCGTCGCGGCGCTACGTCCTGGAAACCGATTCCGGGCTGAGTCTCAGCAGTTCATCAATGACTTATTCGCAGGCGGTTTCCGATGCGGCTTTAAAAGGAGGCCGAATTGCCAGTATCAGGTCAGCGGAAAATCAGGGGGATGTCTTCGCGGTGGCAGCGGGCAACAGTGTCTGGATCAATGCCACCGATGAAGGCCATGAAGGCGCGTGGTGGCGTCCGGTCTCGGGTTATCCCGTTGATGGACACTATGAGAACTGGGCCCCGGGACAGCCCGACAATTATCAGGGGCTGGAACACTTTGGAGGTCTGCGTGGTGATGGAACCTGGAATGATTTTACGGCGGAAAACACACTGCCGTACGTCCTTGAGTATGACACCAGTCTGATTGTCGGAGCGCCGGTATTTACGCACGGGGGTGACGGCAATATCAGTCTGATCGGAAGTCACGGTGTCCGCATCGAAACAGAAATGCAATATATTCCCGGCGGCGATGTTTATATTGGCGGACAAAATAATCAAGTGAACTACGCCCAGGCCAAAACAGACGCCGCACTGCGGAATGGCTGGCTGGCGGTGTTCACCAGCGACGAAGCCAGTCAGACAGCTCTCACGGCAATGGACGGCCGTACGGCCATGGCGGGTGGCACTGATGAGGGACACTGGAGATGGGTTGATTCGCCCATGCTACCCAAGGACGGCGTTAAATTATGGTTGAATGGCGAGGCGCAAAACGGACTGCCGGCCCACTGGAATAACAGCTCCTCCGGTTCCGAACCTAACGGCGGGATGAATGAGAATATTTTCGAAATCGAAGGCGACGGAAGCTGGAATGATCTGACTGCAGGTGATCCACGCAATGGCTACCTGTTGCAACTGCCCAGTGTCTACACCGGAGGATACGGACAGATCGTGATTACAGCCGGAACCGCATATGACAATCAGCTGCGCCAGGGCAGCAACACTGCCGATATCTGGATGCAGGACGGAGCCTCTGTCACCAGTGAACATGGCAACATTGCGCTACTGGCCACACAGGATATCTGGCTGAGTAATGTGGCCACGTCCTGGAAGGCAGATGCTGCTTCACGAAAAGGAGATGTCCTGATCGTGGCCGGTTATGATGGAATTGAAGGCACGTTAGAGGACACTGTGGGCGCCATTTATGACAATCTTACGGGCGATGCGCTGAATGTGACGGCACGCCACGGAGTCTTTTCGGCCGAAGGATCGTGGAAAAATGCTGGACATGGTGTAGGGGCCGCAGGTAAACCCCTCCACACACAGATTAATTCCATCGCTGCCAGGACGAACAGTGGAGATATCGCCATCAGGAACCATGGCGACCTGACTGTTGGCAGTGACGGCATTCAGCTTCAGGGCGTTATGTCGGACATCAATCCGTTCCATGAAGTCGTTCCGGTTCGGGAACTGCCGCAGCACCAAAGCGAGTTTGATAAGCCGACGACGGACCTGACAATACCGGGATACTTTCAAGTGGGGGGGCTGGCCATTGTCAAGACGCCCCATGCGTCGCATGAAACCGCTTCAATTGACATCAGTGCTCAGGGCAGTTTCACCGCCCACGCGGCAGTGCCGATTCTGAATATGACTGCCGGTCACATTACCCTGAACGCACTCAGCGACGACCCGCTTGATCAGCTCTCCGTGACGATCCCCGTGTTTGCGCACGGGGGTCTGCAGAATATTCATCTTTCTGAAGGCTCAGAACAGGTTCCCATCGTCGTGCCGCTGTCCGGTGATTCGATTGAATGGTACTACCAAATTAATGTTGAGAGCACCCTGCTTGAAGGTGGCAATGCCGTAGTCAGCATTTCGCGTGACGGAAATACCACAACTCCACCTGACGCTTACCTGCGTTATCTCTTCTCCACGGTGCAGTCCGAGGTTGCAGCGGCCACCTACGCCGACGGTTCCACGGAGACCAGCTATTCTCTGGAAGTTCCAGAAGACGGAGTCAAGGCCGTCTATGTCCGTGTGCTGTATCCAGACGGCAAGTCCACCGATTATACCAGCGTGTTTACTGTGGCCGACGTCGCCCCGACTGACCTGGCGGTGCTCGTCCCGGCCGATCCCATCACGCCGGGAACGCTGCAGACTCTTACGGGACAGTTTGATGACGTGGCTGTAAACGACCAGCATCGCGTCACCATTGACTGGGCAGACGGTTCAGATGACGCTGTCATTGACATGCAGAACGCGGATCGCAGCTTTACCGGGACCCACACCTACACCGCCCCGGGACGCTACGTGGCAACCGTCACTGTCACCGATATCGAATCCGGGAAGTCCACCTCGTCCAGCACGACATACTTTGTCAGCGGAGTCGCTCTGCAGGAAGGGACGCTGAACATCATCGGGACATGGGAGTATGACCGCATTCGTGTGAACGCTGGCCGGAGATGGACACATGTCGTTGCGCACATGAATGGACTGCGGCGACAGTCGGAATGGATATCCACGTCAGACATTCAGCAGATCATGTTCCGGCCCTACGACGAAGGGGACAGACTCAGCACCGTTGGTCCGGTCTCCTTTCCCATCACCCAGGTCACAGTTCCTCTGAGTACGCCATCATGGACAACCGAAGGAAACACAAAGACGTCCGACGAATTCCAGCCTGTCAGCTGGAACGCTGTACCGGGAGCGACGGAATACCAGGTCTGGTACACGAATGTGTCAACCGGGGCGAATCCGTTTCTGCTTGCGACGACGACTCAGACCACCTTCACACCAACTCCGGCTTTGCCGATTGGACAGTACAATATCTGGGTCAGAGCGCAACGGGACAGCCGGAATTCCGGCTGGAGTTCCGGTATTTCGATGCGGGTCTGGTCCCGTGTGACACTGCACACGCCGGATTTCCAGCAGACCAGCCTGACACCAGCGCTGACTTGGGACGCACTGAGCGGGGCCACCTCATACCGCATCTGGTACGACAACATCACGACAGGCGCTCAGCAGGTCATTAACACCACTATGACCGGCACCTCCTTCACGCCGTCACAGGACCTCGGTCTTGGTCAGTATCGCGTCTGGGTGGCTGGCATTGATGCCCGCGGAATTCAGGCGCGGTGGTCTTACCCGATTGATTTCACCGTGGGCCCGCGGGCGGTTTCGCCGATCATCCCCGCATTCACGCGGCGTCCTGTTTTTGAATGGACGTCTGTGCCGGACACGGGTTCCTATGAGCTTTACATTCACACCCCGTCAGGCGTGCTGCAGCCATCGGGAATCAGCGGGACATCCTGGACTCCCGACACGGATCTTCCGAGTGGGGCATTTTACTGGTGGGTCCGGGGTCTGACGGACAGCAATGTTGCCGGCCCGTGGAGTGAGCGAGCGGCAGGTAATACGGACGGCCGTACCTCACTGATCACACCAACGGGGCCGGGCTATTCGGGAACGCCGCTGTTCCAGTGGCAGTCGGTTCAGAATGCGGCGACCTATATTCTGCACGTGCAGCGACTGTCTGACCGTCAGGTTGTGATTCGCCAAGACTCCCTGACAACAAATACGCACACGCCCGCGACGGCTCTGGTCAGTGGAGCGTATCGAGTGTGGGTGCAGGCCATCAGCAGCACAGGCCAGTCAGGTTTATGGTCGATGCCCGCTGACTTTACGGTGGCCTCAGTCATCGCTCCGGATGCTGCCGTCAGTCCACTGCAGCACATCCTGACCGTACTGCCGACGGGGGTCCTGGATTGGCTGGCAGATGACGATGTCCGGACCATGGCGGCAAGTGTGGAGTCGTCTGATGGCCGGCTCACGGAATCAAAATTCGTCGACTCTGTTAACAAAACCGATACGGATGAGGCTTCTGATACTGAGACCTCTGAGACGTCTCAAGCACCGGGCATAAGTTCAGAAGCTGCTGACAGGTCGGTGACTGTGATTACGGAATCATCCGAGGATTTCACAGTTGTCGATCAGCTGATGTCCGGCCTCTCCGAGAGAAAAACGCTGCCGGAAACATTTCTAGATAGCTCGTACTAGCCCAGAACAAGCGACGATTTTTGGTTGAAACGGCAGAACCACCCGAAAACCCTGCTGGATTCCGCGTATTGAGTGTTGTGAGTCAATCCAATTCGTGGCCCAACAAAGGATTTCGGGTGAAGGCTTCAGCCTATCAAAAACGGCAGGCGGCGTCAGCGAAGCGAGCGGCGAAATCGCGATGTCGGCGGAGGAAAAAGGCTGACGCGATCAATGCCGAGCGCAGCCGGCGAATTAAAGAACGCAACAAGCACCGCTGCGAAGATCACGATCGACCGATGTTGTCGGCAAACGGCCTGCGTTATGAAATGGCCGACCGAAATTCGGCCACCTGTTACGGTGGAATCGGACTCGCTCAGGC